>JAJYGT010000063.1 GCA_021785005.1 Actinomycetes bacterium | reverse complement strand
ACTTGGGTCAGAATTGGTTCTGTTGATCATTTCTCCCACTCACGCTATGGGATCTTACGGATATGAAGCCCAGAGACGGCTCCGACGGAGTCCTTCGGTGGATTCAGGCTAAAGTGGCTCCCAATATCTTTGCTATCGGCGATGCCACGGGAATCTCAGTCTCCAAAGCTGGCTCTGTGGCTCACTTTGAAGGTGATGTGGTGGTAGCAAACATCCTGTCTTATCTCAAGCATGAAGACCTTCGTGAGACATTCGATGGACATGTAAACTGCTTCATTGAGACAGGGGACCAAAAAGCCCTGCTTATCGATTTCAATTACGAGACCGAACCTCTCGAGGGGCACTTCCCTGGACCCTTCGGACTTCCACTGCTAAAAGAGTCACGTCTTAACCACCTTGGCAAACTGGCATTTCAATATATGTATTGGGACGTATTATTGCCGGGGCATGATATCCCAACCGTAGGATCCAAGATGTCGATTTCTGGTAAGCATCTACTTTCGGTGTCTCGCTTGAACGATCACGGAGAAATCGTGACTGAAAAGGAGGAAGTATGACAACTTTAACTATTGACGGAGTTGACATTGCACGAACTGAAGACGGTTTCTTTGTCGACCCTTCGGTCTGGCGCGAAGAAATGGCAGCCACTATAGCGAAAAGCGAAGGCATTGATGAGCTAACGCCGAGGCACTGGGAAGTAATTCGATTCATGCGAGCCCAATTCGAGGAAAAAGGTGCCGGTCCAAGTGTGCGTGTTCTTGGTAAAGTTTCAGGAGTTCCAATCAAAGAACTTTATCAACTATTTCCAAAAGGACCAGCCAAACAAGCCGCAAAAATCGCCGGCATCCCTAAGCCAATTGGCTGCATCTAACCAACTAGTGAAAGGATACAACAAAATGGCAAAAATTGAAAAGGTTTCGATAGCAATCTCCAAAGGATCGTTAGAGGGAATATACCCAGGTCTAATTATGGCCAATGGAGCACGAGCGGAGGGCATGGAGGCAAATCTTTTTTTCACATTCTTTGGTCTTGACGCTATACACCGTAAGCGCCATGAGCATATCAAACTTTCCACGGTGGGAAACCCAGGGCTTCACATCGCAACGTGGCTAGGCGGCGTCCCGGGAATGTCGAGCGTGATGACCCAGTACATGGAGTCAAAGATGGAAAAACTTGACATTCCCTCGATTCCAGAATTTATCGAGATGATCGCAGACACCGGAGCTGGATTGTACGCATGCAAGGCTTCTGTCGATCTCTTTGGTCTCACCAAGGACGACTTCATCGACCAGGTTCAGGGGATAATTACCGTAGGCGACTTTTACGAGATGGCTGCTGGTGGCGAAATTATCTTTACCTAAGCACACATTTCCATGGGTTTCGGCGACGCAAAAGCCGGAATCCAAAAAAATGGTTTGAACAGAATCAACTTGCTTTTTGTCGCGAGTGTTATAAGAAAATACGCAAGTGCACGAAATGGTGTTGCGCGTGCATTTAACATCACCATCGCTCGATACACCTAACTCAGACTCGTTCAAAATTTTTATGTCGAATCACAGCGTTAGATCAACGTCGGTCACCGTGGTTGGTGTCAAATAAGTGGATATATGACGATGCCCGTGATGCTCAATGAGAGCATCACGCAATCTTGTAGAGGATCCCAACCAGCGTAAAAAACGTTGACCCTATCAAGGTGGTAGTAGGTTCAGGCAACCGACTTCACGATCTCATATGAAACTTTATCGCTTTGGTCAAATTATGACGATTGGCATGCTTCAATAAAGCCTGCAAAAAGTGGATTCACTGCTTCGCGGCTAGAAATCACTTGAGGTACAAAAAGGATTACAAGGTAGAACCAGTTATCGGGGAGTTCGAGAATACTAGGTTCTCCAACACTGTCAAATCCACTTATGCAAATGCTGGTCGCTTTATTTTTTTCGGTCAACATGAGATTTTCACGCATTGCTTTACAACCTGCAAACTAATAAATAACCGGGGGCACGGTCATACGAAGGCCCTGCCCAAACTAAAGAAATACCATTACATCGCCGATAAATCACTAGAGCTGTTGCGAGTGTTCGCGCTGAACGACCCCAACTGCGTAAAGGTGAGCGCTCGTTGCTAATCGGTAACGAAGTAACTGTTGCTGAGCCCGTTACGAATGTTGCGTTACCTTTAGGTAGGGAAGATGCATGTTAAGCACAACAAATCGTAAAGATTTAGATTACACATATTCAACAAGTCGTATGCGCAGCTTGTTTACGCTGCCATTATCAAATCGTCACTTTTGGTTCACTCAGATCTTGATAATCGGCGTTGTTGCAGCGAGCACAAGTGCCGAGTACTTTCTTCCCAAGTCAATTATTACTCGGGTACCCGACAATTTTTGGGTTTTATTACTTTTTGTTCCCGCGGTTTACGCAGGCGTCAACTTTGGTCTGATTGGATCGCTGGGCTCAATACTCTCAGGCACGGTGGTTCTAGGTATTGCGGAACTTATTATGCCTCGACGAGCGATTGAGGTATGGCCATTGTTGAGCACTTTCGTGATCTTGTTGATCTCGGCCATTGTCTTTGGGATTGGATTCGAGGAAAAAAAGATGTCCACGATAAAACTCATGTCGGCCGAGTTATTGGCCAAGAGCGAAGAGAACTTTCGATTGGCATTCGACAACAACATGGCCCCCATGGGAGTGGCGGATTTGAACAGTTATGTTCTTCGGGTCAATCAAGCTTTTTGTGATCTCCTTGGATGTACTGAAGATGAATTGCTTGGTCTTAATTTGTTCTCGTTCACCCATCCAGACGATCGATTGATTTCAGAAACAATGAACCAGCGACCCCATGACGGGAACTTCGACCGAGTGCAATATTCCAAGCGGTACATACACAAAGATGGTCACATCATATTTGCAGAAGTGTCTAGATCCTTTGTGCGTAACGATGCAGGCGAACCCACCATGACCATTGTTTCAGTTCGAGATGTAACTGCGGAATATGCTCTTGCTTCCAAACTCTCGTACCAAGCGAATCATGACCAACTTACAGGACTGCCTAACCGGGTTCTCTTTCAGGACCAGTTGGCGCATGCATTTGAGCGAGCTATGGTTGATGGCAGTTTTGGTGCCTTGTTTATGCTCGATCTCGATGATTTCAAGGGCGTCAATGACACTTTTGGGCACGAGGTAGGAGATCAATTGCTCGTGATATCAGCTCGTCGTTTAGAGAAGGTGGCACGTTCAACGGATACTTTATGTCGCTTTGGCGGGGACGAGTTTTTGTACCTAGCTGAAGGGTTGAAAGAGGCCTCCGAGGCAATAGAGATTGCTCAACGTATGGGCGAAGTATTCTCCGATGACTTTCTCATTGATGGAAACCCAATGAAGCAAAGCGTGAGCATCGGCGTGGTTTTTTGGGATGCCACAGAAGGTAAAAGTTGGAGCGATATTTTTCGCGCTGCTGACACGGCAATGTATAGAGCAAAGGGAAGTGGAAAAAATCGCTACACTTTGTTTACTGCTGAAATGACTGAAGAAGCAGCTAGCAACTTCAGACTTACTCAGGATTTATCGCGCGCACTTTCTAAAGGCGAAATTTCCATGCAGTATCAGCAAATAATGGATATCTCCACATCTAAAATTATTGGCTACGAAGCGCTCATGCGGTGGAACCACCCTGATCTGGGCTGGATACCTCCGAGCGTGTTCATTCCCCTGGCAGAAAAAAACAACCTCATTGCTGAACTCGGCACGTTTGCACTTCGTGACGCTATTTCTGAAGCCGCTACTTGGTGCCCAATTGGAGATGGCTCTAACCTTCCCCACGTTGCAGTAAACATCTCGGCCGTGCAATTTCATGACTCTAACATCGTGTCGATTATTGAAGGAATTCTTGCCGAGAATCAGCTTGCGCCTGAACGCCTTGTGATTGAAATCACCGAAGGCGTTGCTCTGGCAAACATAGATTTTGCGGTTGAGGTCGTTGATCATCTTAAGCGTCTTGGAATAGGTGTCTCATTGGATGATTTTGGTACCGGGTACTCCTCACTTAGCTATCTTGCAAAGTTGCAACCCAATTACATCAAGATCGACCGTAGTTTCGTAAGCGGATCCGAAAAAACTTACGATTCAAATTGTCTGCTCGAAGCTATAATTTCTCTGTGTCATGTCCTAAATATGACCGTACTCGCCGAAGGGATCGAGACATCAACTCAGCTCGCGATTCTGCAACATCTTGGATGCGAACTTGGGCAGGGATATCTATTTTCGGCCGCAATTCCTGCTCGCGACTTACCTCACCATCTAGGTCAGGATAACGTGGCGCTAAAGTAAGGATTCAATCTTGCTCAATTCGATAGCACCATGGCACGAATTGCCATCTTGATCAAGGACACAACTTCAATCCTAAGGTTTGGAATTCAAAAGTTAGTTGAAAAAAACTTAGCCTTTTACAACACTTGCATATGCTCGAAGAGAAACTGAACCTACTGTATCTCACCGATGTCTATCTGCAAACAAATATCCTCGACCACCAATGGTGACTCCAATTGTATTTTTGGTTTCAATCTGATGCCGACCTATAGAACTCAACCGCCGATTCAAAAAATTCTAACGTCGGATGCGCCATAGAAATACTTTAGCGCCATTATGGCGCTAAAGTATAAATCACGCCAAGTGTTCAGATCAAAGCGGTTCCAAAGGAAGTTCATGCGGAACTACGTCGAAGAGCCGCGAACGCGGGAAAGTCACTCCAAGAGTACCTTCTCGCGTTCCTGATAGAGCAGGAAAGCAGTCCCAACCTCGATGAAGTCTTAGCTCGCGCCGGCAAGCGCACTGGTGGGCAGTTATCGTTAAGCTTCGCGGACGACGCAATCCGAGAGGACCGGAATAGTCATTGATGGTTGTTGACGCCTCAGTTATTGCGCCGGCTCTAGCAGACGATGGGCCTGACGGTGACAGAGTGTGCGAGCGCTTACGCGGTGAACACCTAATTGCTCCGGAATTGCTTGATCTCGAAGTAGTTTCTGTCATTCGAAAAGCGCTTTTGGTGGGAAATATCGCTGAGCGCAAAGCGCTGTTAGCAATCAAGGATTTGGTCGATATTCCGATTAAAAGGGTAAGTCATCGATCGCTATTGCCACGTGTTTGGGAAGTACATCAATACATAACCACATACGACGCGGTGTACATCGCCCTCGCGGAAGCTTTAAATGTAGCGCTTGCGACCGCTGACGCACGCCCAGCTAAAGCGCCACAGTTGCAGTGTGTCGTGGAGTACTTGGGATGTTTGGATTAAATAGAGTCGACGAACCAGTCGTGTAATTAGACGGATCGGCGTAATCAGGTTTCTTGCGAAATCCGCAGAATTCAACTGCCGAATATCTCTAGTACAAGCTAGCGCGATAAGGGACTTGAACGAACAAACTTCAGATCGCTTTGGATTATTCTGGAATTCTTATTTCCCACAGAGTGGGCAACTTGCTCGCCTGAGATAAAGCGGATAACAGTAGGAGTAGTTACAACGCAAAGTTGCGTTGCTACAAAAGGGACCTGGTCGACATCTAATTTCCCAAATTGAATCGAATCGCCCCAAGTTTTTTGCAAACCAAGCAATTTTCGCTCGAGCGCCATGCTATGACGACACCAAAGTGCGTAAAAGAAAATTATTCGATCATTAGGTTCGCCACTAAGAAACTCATCAAAGTTCTCAACTGATTCAATTTCTCGCATTCGCTCTAATTTTAGCTGACCATCTGACATTTTTGTAGCGGGTTTCTTCATTGGTAACTTCAACAAAACTGGCTCGGTCTAGCTGTTTATCCAAGATTCGGATCAACAATAATCCGGCCTTTCTGTTTACCTGCAAGAATGGTCTCTGTCAGAGTCGAAATCTCGTCTAATCCCGCAATGCGTGAAATTTTCTCTAATGGTACTGCTAAATCTAAAGACGCGAGACGATCCCACGCGAGAATTCGAGTCGAGTTGGGGACAGTTGCAGAATCTATACCTAAAATATTCACCCCGCGAAGCAACAGGGGGTAGATACTGGAGGAAAACTGTGTTCCCCCGACTAATCCAACACACGCTACCGATCCACCCAGAGCCAATCTGCTAATGACATGGGAAAGTGTTGCTCCACCGACCGAGTCAATTGCCGCTGACCAACTTTGTTTTTCAAGTGGCCTGGCACTTGGTTCCAGGAGTTCGTTTCTATCTATAATCTCTTTTGCACCAAGTGCTTCAAGATACTTTACTTCGTTGGTCTTTCCAGTTGAAGCAACGACGGCGTAGCCAAGTTTCGATAGCAAAAGGGTGGCAACTGAGCCAACACCCCCAGTTGCACCGGTAACCAAGACCGGAAGATCGTGGTTAGACCTAAGACCGTTTTTTTCTAGAGCCATTACTGCAAGCATCGCCGAAAGTCCAGCTGTACCCAGAGCCATCGCGGTACGTGGCGAAATATTTGATGGTAAAGCAATAGCAAATTCGGGATTGATATTTGCTCGAGTGGAAAATCCGCCCCAAAAACGCTCACCTAAGTGCCAACCGGTCGCAATGATTTTGTCTCCCGGATGAAATTTGTCATCTGTCGAATTCAGCACTGTTCCCACAAGGTCAATTCCTGGGACGTGAGGATAATTTTTGACCAGCCCGCCAATTCCGCGTACAACCATTGCGTCTTTATAATTGAAGCTTGAATATAAAACAGCTACTTCAAGTTTTTCAGGCGGTAAATCGCCAAAAGGTAGTTCAACTACTTCGCCAGATACGTTCTGTTCGGTTTTGTTCAATAAGTATGCTTTAGTCAAATTATTTAGTCCCGCGTTTGATCTAATGGAAAACTTACACCAAAGTACTTCTATTTGACACTACGTGGCAAAAATATAACTTTTAAAGCATTTTGGCGCAGCACTTTTGTACCGGGGACGTTTGCGTTTTTGCATTAAAACCTATGCAACAGGGCGTTCAAAACGAGTCGCGCGAGCTCGCAACTTCTGACCTACCTACAAGCGATACGCTTCGACCAAAGGTAGCCAAGAAGCTAGCTCCGGTACTCGCATCTCAGGATCTTTGGCTTTGTCATCGATTAAACGCAACGAAATCGCCTCGGTGAAAAATTCCTCATCTTCGAATAGCCGCGCTTGCGCTGGCGTCATGGGGCCACCTTGGTAATTTAGCGACGCCTGCGACGCCTTAGTTAAGGATTCAAAATATCCGCTGCGCTTAGCCACTAAGTAACGTTTAGCTTGAACATGCAATGCAACTGGTTGGTAGATAGACTTTGGAAAAAATTTAGCCAACCAGTTGGCCCCCAAAGTATCGTGGTCAATCTCAAGAGACGCGCCAGTTGCCAAAAGCCAACCAATGTCGTGGAAAAGACAAGCTACAACCAAAGGTCGTTCTAGGCTTTCCTGCTCGGCTAAAAATGCCGCCTCCAAGCTGTGTTTAGTAATTGAAAGTAACTCGCCGTAATTTTGTTGGCGCCCCTGTATCTCAAGAAGTTCAAAAAGTTCATGGATTTGATCGGAAGTTTTAGACTTTAGTGGCACTTGCAATCCTTGTTAGAGTACTTCTCAATGAATCGATATCTGCATAGGCGCCCTTTAGGTGTCTGTGCGACGAATTCGCGTACTGGGTCCGTCCATGCAATACCCTTCGATTATTGAACAAAATCAACTGTCCGGCTTCAAGTTTGAAACATATCTGCCACTTCGGACTAGCTAACATGTCTCGAAAATATGCAAGCGCGTCTAAGTACGTGTTTCGAATGTGGCCGGGCAAAATAACAGGCGTACGCGATCGTTCATTGAAACGAACGCCGATAACGTCACCCTGGTAATCTCGTTCAATAACTTTACCTTGGAACTCCAAATCGGCAAACTGATCGCAATATTGCCACCTAATTGGGTAAGTGCTGAGGAGATCGAAATATCTTGGCTCTTCTTCGCGAAGTTGTTGTGCGACTTTGAATCCATCAACAATTATGGATTGTCCTCCTTGATCGCCTGCAACCAAACAATGAAGGAGCTGTAACGTCGGGACTGGATCCCTGTATGGATTATCGGTATGCACAAAAAGCGCTTGATCGGTAAATGCCAAGTTGGTCATGGTCGGATCCAAGATCACATCAAAGGACTTCCCATAGTTGGTTTCGCGGATAAACCCAAACCTGTTAACGAGCTTTAAATACGAGTCTTCGTCAGTTCCAACATTATGAGTTAGTGCAGCGCCATATTTATCTACCGCGCCAAGAAACTCGCCTAAAGCATTCTCTAACGTCATAACCTCAGAGAAATCAAACGAAGGTATCTCGTCTGAGTCGTAAATAGAACTAAATTTAACGGGTTGCAAGAGCGCTTGGTTGTGGGCGTCCACAATCAGAGATAGAGGAATTGTCGAGACGTGATGCGCCCATACAATAGTTATATCCGTGGACGTAACCGCCGCCTTTACGGGGGTTAACCTAATGAGCGAAGTGTCTTTAACTTGGCGCGTGGCTTGTTTGCCACCTGCGGCATTGCATTCTGTACATCCGCATACGTCTGCCAACCACGACCAGGAATAAAGATCAGATGACCCATCGACATCGAGTAGGAGGCCGCGCTCACACAATTCAAAAGTGATGCCAATAAAAGACTGTCCATCGACGATGCTAGCGGTGTCAAGAATCTTATGTTTGCCAGTCACGTCACTAAGCAGCTCATTTGAATATGCAATGCTTTGATTGGTCTCAGAATTCACGAGCATAAGTCAAAACCTACTATGACTAAATGTCGGCGAAATCGATTTTCTACAATGTTGCATAACAATTCATGGAGTAGCCCAATTTTATTAATACACTTGTAACGCAGCAAACAAATTCGACGTAAAAAGGCAACTTTTTGACCAGAGCAACTTGGAACTTACCATTAACCATCTATTGACCAACGAGAATTCTCGTATCAAATGTAGCTTTGGTAGCTAAGTAGTACTAAGGTGCGACAAAGGGCGTCTTACGACATAAAAACGGTCAGGTAGGTTTTGATAACGCGATGTACCAAAACCTACCTTTTTATTCTTTAAATTGTTTGTGATTTAAACTACGAGTGCGAAAAAGTCAAACTCTTGGTTAGAAAGTTAATACCGTATAACCTTGGTGATGAAATTCCTCAACTTCCTGACCAGCGGAAAGTAGCTCAATCGGCTTTTGACTCATTGGTTCGGCAATACCGTACGCCTCGACATTGGCGCCACAAGCTTTCGGTAATATGTCAACTGCTCGGAGTTCCTGGATTTGGGTGTCGACGTCTCCACTGGCCGCTAGTTTTACGCCCGGCCCGAAAAATAACACCCTAACGTCATCTCCTCGGTGTTCTTTTAATCGTTTGGCCATTACCAAACCCGGGATCGCACGTGCGGGATCATCGCTTAGAATCATAAATGCGACCTTCGCTTGTTTGGTATCCATGTATGCCTCCAGTTGCAATTTCAGTTGACTCTGCCTCAACTTAGTCGGACATAATCGTTTCATGTCAACACAAGCTAAACCTAATCAAGACTTATAAGAATCTGCTAGACAATACCTTTGGATTGGGTTGGTCCAAAGCTAAATTATTAGCTCGAAACTCCAATGGTCTTTTGCTAACTAGTTGCTTGTGGCTTATAGGATCTGAAGCAACTTCATCTGATTATCTCCAAAACTTTTTTGGTGGGTTCAATTAATATTGAATAATATTCTCACGCGCTGCCATAATGAAAGTTAGGGCATTAATAGTCAAGCGATCGTAGGCACGTCCAACGATCGAATTTGGGTTATGCCCATAGCCATCCTGGCAGAATTGGTGGACCGATGGAATTAAAGCTTCGACAGTCAAACCTTACGAACTCCCAACGGGTCAAGATTTCCCCAGATCCAAAGGGCATTAAAAGGATTGCAAAGTCAATTCTTCGCAACTCCAGTGGGAAAGCTACCTTTGCAAAACTTCCATTTTTGTCAAGGGTTTTGATGAAAATCGCGATGCGCGATAAGAATTTCAGGTTGCATCTTTTCAGGCTCGTTGACGTATTTCCAAGTCTGACTACCGACGATGATCTTTTTTTACACTTACTTCAATATTTAGGGAAATCAGAAAACAATTCTGGTCTAATTGCAACACTTCTTGAATTCTCAAAACACATACCCCTTGGTAAATCGATCGTATTGCGGCTAGTCAGGAACAGCTTCGCGGACGTTGCAAACCTGTTCATAGCTGGTCAGAGTCCTACGAACATCATCGAACGCTTAAAAGAATACGATAAGCGAGGCATCAACACCACTGTAGACATTTTGGGCGAAAAGACCCTGACGGAAAAAGAAGCTGACAGTTACGAAGAACGCGTGTCAAATCTGGCAAATGCCCTTGACCATCACTCTCAAGTCCTCGACGATTCTGCGGCGATTAAAGCAAATACTAATTCTTTTCCAAAAGTTTCAGTTTCGATAAAGCCTACGGCCCTTTCCCCTCATTTTTCTCCGCTTATGTCAGAACTCGCCATACCACAAGTGAAGGATCGACTCGAAAAGATTTTCACCAACAGGACGCAAGTTTTGTTTTTTTTGGACATGGAAGACTTCGATGTCAAGGATCTCACCTTAGACCTAGTCGAAGAACTCGCCGTCGATTTACGATTTTTGAACAATCAATTTGGACTAGTAGTTCAGGCGTACTTGCGAACATCTCAGTTGGACCTTGGTCGCGTTATTGAACTTTCGCGAAAACGACTCGCCTTAGGAGGAACGCCGCTTTGGATTCGTTTAGTAAAGGGAGCGTATTACGATTCTGAAGTCGCAATTTCAAGTTCGCAAAGCTGGCAAAGCCCAACATTTATTGACAAAGAGCAGACAGACTTTAATTTCGAACGGTGCGTCGATTTGGTTCTAAAGGCTCACCCTGTCGTGATCCCCGCGTTTGGAACTCATAATCTGCGCTCTATTTCTTACGTGATTGCGAAAGCCAGAGACTTGAAGGTGCCGATCGACGCTTTTGAAATCCAAATGCTCTACGGAATGGCTGAACAATTGGCAAACGGGGTACACAGTATTGTTCCCGGAGTGAGGCTTTATCTGCCGATGGGAGAACTCATACCGGGCATGTCGTATCTGGTTCGCCGCCTAATTGAAAATACAGCCAATGACAGCTTCTTGCGCCAAGGCTCAACCCGATTTTGGAAACGTTCATACCTACGGCATTTACAGGCGCCAAAGGCGGCATTTACTAAGACAATTGATCATGAATCACTGACGCTTGAATCTAGTTACCATCATGAACCCACTCTGATGTTTCGCGATCCAAAAATCACGACCGGTTATAACGAGGTGTTGAATTTAGTTCGCGATGGTGGTCTAAAAGTTATTTATGGAGACGAGTGTAAAGACAACGTACTACCGCTCGTAATAGATGGAACGCGATACTATACAGCTGGTTTGATCGACTCGTTGAATCCCGCAGAGCCAAATTATGTAATTGCTAAGAGCTCGACCGCTGGGCTAGACGAGGTTAAATTGGCGATGCAGTCCGCAGCGTCGGTGGCACCTATCTGGGCAAATACGCCTGTTACTGAGCGTGCTACGATCCTTATGGCAGCTGCATCTTGGCTAGAGACACAAAAACAGCTCCTTGGAGCACTTGAAGTTCTTGAAGCCGGAAAACCTTGGAAAGAGGCCGACGCCGACATTTGCGAAGCGATTGATTACTTGCATTTTTACGCGAACGCCGCAGTCGGGCTGTTTGGAGACAAAACTTTAGATTGCCCGATTGGGGAGTTGAATAGGCAAATAATGAGACCACGCGGAACCACAGCCGTGATTGGACCGTGGAATTTTCCATTGGCAATTCCAATGGGTATGACAAGCGCGGCTCTGGTAACTGGTAACTGCGTGTTGCTAAAGCCTGCGGAACAGACTCCGGCGGTGGCGTTTGCAATTATTAAAGCCTTTGAATTTGCAGGAATACCTTCTGGAGTAATTAACTTTCTTCCTGGCAATGGTGAAATTACCGGGGTCGCTTTGGTTGAGCAGGTTGACATTGCGACGATAGCCTTTACAGGCTCATACCCCGTGGGAACATCAATCATAAAAAGTGGCGTTGATGTAGAATCCCATAACCACAAAATCAAGCGCGTCATAGCGGAGATGGGCGGGAAAAATCCCATAATAGTAGATGCGGATGCAGATTTAGACCAAGTCGTGCCCGGAGTAATCTATTCAGCCTTTGGTTTCTCTGGGCAAAAATGTTCTGCCTGTTCACGCCTTATTGTACATTCCAGCCACGCCAACGAACTCATTGATCGCCTAGAAGGAGCATTGCAAGCACTTGTTATCGGCGATCCATCTGACCCTAGTTCTCAAATTGGACCGCTGATAGATCAAGCGTCGGTTGATCGGGTCGAACTGTACGTGGCCCGAGCCGAAAGTGACGCGAAAGTGATTCGGTATTTGGGAGACTTTCCCCAAAATGGATATTATGTACGGCCGACACTAGTAATTGAGCCGCCGCGAGGTTCGCGGATTTTGATAGATGAAATATTCGGTCCAATACTGTGTGTTGAAATCGTGTCTAGTTTCGACGAAGCAATTGAGCGAGCAAATGATACTTACTATGCTCTAACCGCTGGCGTTTATTCCAGATCCCTTACCGCAATTCGTCTCGCCTCAAAACGACTCGTCGCAGGAAATATTTATATCAACCGACCCATCACGGGCGCAATCCCAGGAAGACAACCCTTTGGCGGATTTAATGATTCTGGTGTGGGGTACAAAGCAGGATCAATCGAATATTTGTTGCAGTTCTGCAACCAAGTGATAATTTCAGAAAACACGATACGAAGTGGTTTCGTACCCGATTTGAGCTAGCTAAACCTTAGAGCAAATTCAACAATTTGGTGGTAGCAATCCTTTAATGTAAAGATTTATTGTGGTGCTAAATCAGCTCACGATGAGTAGCGCGTTCTGCCAACGTTAATTTGAGGTTGCATTGAGGTATGTTTACATTTTGCATACTTGTGAAATTTTGCAAAATCGTAATGCGCTGCTAGCTGGGATGGTTTAAAATGGAAAGTGTCATCTTGCAGTTAGGATCTTGTTATGGCACAAAAAAATTCAAAAGATCGTTACCAAAAATTCATAGATGCCGGCAAGGCTGTTTCGAGGCTCACCGGCGAACGTTTTGAAGACGTGGCTAGAGACTTGATGCAACTATCGAATGCTCAAAGAGCACAAGCTCAAGAACTTATCGAAGACGTCGTCAAGCGTTCAAAAAAAAGCACTGAGTTCCTTGTAGATACCATCAAAAAAGAGGTTGAAAAGCAACTTAAGAGCGTCAAGGTTGTATCCAAAGATGACCTGACCGTTATTAACGAGCGGTTAAATCAGATGAAAGCCGATCTCACGGCAATGTCCGCGCTACGGGAAGAACTAAAGCATGATATTGCGAAACTCTCTGAGGCGATTACTCACATCGTACAGCGTAAGGCTAACCCCGTCGACACAAATGCAACCGAGAAAACGACCGCATCGAGCAACGGAAGTGCGTCAGAACCAGAAGCAACGAACGAAGTAAAAAAGACAACACCGCCAAGGCGAAGTCGTACCAAAACACCACCCGAGACACCTGAGGATACAGCGCAATAGCACAAAAATCGGACATTTAAGCCTCTGTCAGAGATGCATGGTTCTATTTAGCTAAACAATAAGGTTAGTAATGGTGCAAAAGCGAAGTGCAAATATCCGCTTAGATAAAGCGCTAGTTGATTATGGCTTCGCTAGATCTCGTGACCATGCTCTTGAGTTGATATTATCGTCGGTAGTCTTGGTGAACGGTTCAATCGCCCAAAAGGCGAGTCGCAACCTGCGCCCGAGCGATCAAATACTGGTTCGCGCACATGCGGATCACTATGTCGGGCGCGGTGCGTATAAATTATTGGGCGCATTGGACGATCTTGAAATTTCCGTGGCTGGAAAAGTGGTCGCTGATCTGGGCTCGTCCACTGGTGGATTTACTCAAGTGCTGTTAGAGCGTGGTGCGCAATGCGTGGTCGCAATAGACGTTGGCGCGAATCAGATGTCTGAAAGGTTGAGAAAGAACCCCCAGATAGTTCTTTTAGAGAAAGTAAACGCGCGCACGCTTGACCGCAGTAACGTGTCACTTCCAGAAATTGATTTTGTCGTGGGAGACCTAAGCTTTATCTCGCTGAACCTACTGCGAGAAACCGTTAAAGATGTTCTCTTAGGCGGAATCGGTGACTTTTTGCTTCTGGTAAAGCCCCAATTTGAGCTAGATCGAAAAGTGGTATCAAAAGGCAAAGGGGTTATAAGAGATCCCGAGTTATGGCGACAAGCTCTCCTAGAGGTAGCAACAAAATACGTACTTTCTGGAGCACAAATCAAGGCCTGCGTGGCGTCGCACTTAACCGGCTCCATGGGCAACCGCGAGTTTTTTATCTACGGTACATATAAAGCCCAAGATAGCATTTCTTGTATTACGGGAGAATTGCCGGAGCTGATCGCGTTAGCCATTGACAAAATTGCTTCAAATGACTAAGAGCTAGAGCTATAAACTAGTCCGGTATAACCGCACCAACAAGCAAGTAGCCTAATGAAAAACACGAACATCGAAAGTTTGCCACAACAGGTAGCTTTGAGTTATAGCTTGTTTTCATTGACCAATATCTAGGAAACAATTCAGGTCTGGGGCGGTGTATTTTTGTTGAATAATATAGGTCTGGTAGTTCACCCGAAACGTCCTGAAGCCCTAATAGTTGCCACAGAACTTGAAGAATGGGGACTTGAGCATAAAGTTGGAGTGAAGCATCTCTTTGAACCCCGCGATTCACAGGGATTAGATCTCGTTGTTTCATTAGGTGGCGACGGTACGATGTTGCGTGCCATTGACCTGTCGCTTTTGCACCAAGTTCCGGTTATGGGGGTCAATTTTGGACACCTTGGATACCTTACAGAAACCGAACCCGATGAGTTGATTCCATCTCTAGAACGCTTTTTCAAAGGTGATTACGAGATTGAAGAGAGGATGACTCTCGATATCAGGGTCCACAAGAGCTCGCCCGGGCCTGCTAATCGATTCGTTGCGGTGAACGAGTTAGTGGTCGAAAAGTCGCATTCTGGACATGTGGTCAAATTAGCCGTATCTATCGGAGGAAGTCATTTTCTCAATTATGAGGCTGACGGGCTGATAGTGGCAACACCTACTGGTTCAACGGCATATTCGTTTTCATCACGGGGTCCGGTAGTTTCACCAATGCTTGAGGCGATGTTACTAACGCCAATTTCGCCGCATATGTTATTTGATCGAGTGATGGTTCTTGCGCCTTTCGAGCAGGTTACCATACGAGTCCTAGATGGTCCCAAGGCAACTTTGATGGTGGACGGGCTAAATAAAGAGATACTTGCCATAGGAGAATCAGTTACTGTTGGTTCGTCATTGCTAAACGCACGTTTAGCTAAATTTGCTGAGCGCGATTTTCGCAATATTTTAAAGGCCAAATTTGGTTTGAACCCACTATCACCAACCGACTTGAGTTCGGGAGATTAGAAGCTTTGTCCAAAATATCCATGCAGGTCAAAGTGACGTTACTTATCATGTCACCTGCCTACACAACGAAGTTCATCGGTAGGTGTAAATGCTTGAGGAATTAATAGTCGAGGACCTTGGCATCATCGAGATGGCGCAGCTAGATCTCACGCCTGGAATGACGGTAATCACGGGTGAAACCGGCGCTGGGAAAACCATGATTGTTGGGGCGATTTCTTTTGTCCTTGGCGCGCGATCCGACACAAAACTCATCCGTTTGGGATCAACTCGAGCAAGCGTGCAAGCAAGATTTTGGCTCAATGACCAAGAATATGTACTTGCAAGAACTCTCGATGTCAACGGCAAATCCAAAGGGTACATAAACGGACGGGCAGCAACAAGTTCAGAGCTCCAATCCCTTGGTGATCAATTACTAGATTTGCACGGTCAACATGGAGCAATGCGGCTCAAATCACCTGCGGCTCAGCTGCGCCTTTTAGATACGTATGCAAATATCGACCACGGACCACGGCTTCTTCTTGAATCTCAGATCGAAAAACTGAAAACCTCAATTGCGAATCTAACTTCGATAAATATTGAGGCCGAGCGTGAACTGGGTTCAATTACGCGGGCACTCTCTGACATCGAACGCGCGAAGATAACCAGTGAATCAGAAGATCAAGCTTTACAAGATGAACTCGAACAGTTAGAACAGTCCCAAGAGTTCATTGATGTCTATGCGCAATTTTTAGAAAGTGTCGATGGTGACGACAC
>JAJYGT010000135.1 GCA_021785005.1 Actinomycetes bacterium | reverse complement strand
CTCAATTACTCATTTAGCTGTGAGTCTCGGGGTCCTGGGTTTCGAGAATCAATTCTCGGCTTTCAAGACGGGATAACTAATCTATTGCAACTTTGGTAGATTCCTGTCGGTTTGGGGGAAAAAATTATTTTTCTTTATTTACCGCGGAAACTTACCTACGATCACTAGAAAATTCCCGTAGTCAATCATCAACGAAACGGCGTAACTGACGTAAGACCTCTCGGCATATAGCAAAGTTGTTAAACCAAATTGCGATCCGTCGCACCTATTTAGTGCGTCCGGACCGCAATTCTTGACTAGTTATAGCTTGATAAATGCTAAGTTAGAATTTACCAGCCGGCCGCAGTTGCATTAGCGCCAAAGCCTGTACCCGTGTAGGTCCCAGCACATGGCATTGCCGCAGTGGCACTCTTGTAATAATAGGTTGTGCCCGAAGGATTATCTACTATTCCAAAATTATTGCCAGAAGCTGAATATGCCGAAAGACATATATCCCCGGTGGTCGTATCAGTCGCGACCTGAATGTCATTCGAGCTACTTGCCGTTGTTATTGCTGAAGTAAAGGTTAACGCTGGCTCTAACGTACCCAACGCGGCAGCAGTAACTCCTGTGTATGAGTCATTGTTGTTAGTAAGATATACTTTCGCCGTAGTAAGGGCGTTTCGTACACTCGACTCAGCAGCCTTGTCCTGAGCACCTTTACGTGCCCCAAGGAACGTTGGAACTGCAATCGCAACCAATATACCGATAATCAACACAACGACCATTAATTCGATGAGTGTAAAACCTTCATCTCCATCATGATCGCGCTTAAAAAAATGCTTTAGTCTCTCCATAAGGTCTCCTCTAATAATCACGTCCGTGTTTTGGCGGTCTTTGGAAAATAAGGCCTTTCAAGTGCCGCCAATGATTGATTCGTAGATTCTGCTGATTTTCTTTAGTAAAAAGTTTCGAAAAACACGTTCTGTAACACGATTTGACTTGAGAAGGACGATTTCTACCTCAACAGCCAAATTCACAATTCGCCACAAAACTTAGAAGGCGTCTGGTAGATCGCCTATAAGAGTGCTGCGGCTAACCAGCAGCAACCAACAGAACAGGGGCAACAATTGCGGTTTTGCCATCAAACTAGAAGATTCAAATTACTTAGACCGTGCGAACGCTAAGGTTGAATAAATGTCCGATGTAATCGTCTCGCAAAGAACCGGCGAGGAAGAAATTGAAAAAATTGCCAATTTGGTAAATGTCGTAGAGGCATTTGATAAACATAAGGCACTTGGCGACCACGCCTGGCTGGATTTGGTACATGGCGGCCGAAAGGGAGTGTATGGGTTCACGGCCCACTACAAGAACTCCTCCCAGTTAATTGGCTACGCCCAAGTATCAAAAGGCAACGAGAACTGGGCGTTGGAGATCGTGGTTCATCCGTCGGAACGCAGCCCAACAAAAGGGGTAACCAAAGCCCTTGTCGACCGCTCTGTTGACGCCATATCCAAAAATGGTGGTGGACACGTTCATGTTTGGCTAGCACAAAGTGGCGATGATATCCGATTCGCGCTGACAAGTGCCAAATTTAGCCCCGGACGCAGACTAGTTCAAATGAGACGACCACTTCCGCTCGAAAAAGAATTGTCAATGACCTCCATTGAAACAAGACCATTTGAATCTGGAAAAGATGACATCGCTTGGCTCGATCTCAACAACCTAGCGTTTTCAAATCACCCTGAGCAGGGAGGTTGGACCGAAGAAACATTAGCTCAGCGAAAAAGTGAGCCATGGTTCGACCCAAACGGCTTTCTACTTTCATTTATAGATGATGAAATGGCGGCATTTTGTTGGACCAAGATTCATGCCGATAATCGACCTGCACTTGGTGAAATATACGTGATCGGCGTCCATCCCAAATACTCAGGCCATGGTCTTGGACGGCGAATTTGTGTTTCAGCGCTAAATTATTTGGCCGAACAATCGGTGCCAATTGCAATGTTGTATGTAGATCAAGACAACACGCGTGCCTACCGTATGTACGAACACCTCGGGTTTCACCCTGACCATATCGACCGCGCGTACATACGCGACGTTCAAGTGCCCTAGCAATATCTAAATACTCGCGCAAAAGATCTGATTTGTTAAAATATGGGACAATATCGTCAATAGGCAGATAAAGCACGGAAATAGTCGCAAGTCCTATGGAAAAAAGCGATAAATTTATCCATCAGTTTCTATGAGGCGACTAAGAAACCAATAACTTATAGTCAACAGTTAAATCTATCCCCGCACCTCAAGCCGCGGAAAAGCCGATCAGGCGTCCTACGCCAAAAGTTATGCCAGCCGCTATTGCCGATAAAATCACCTGACGCGTGACCGTGCGCAGATATGACCTTCCTGTCGCCCACGCTAAACCACCACCGATAATGATCGATGCAAAAATAGCAATAACGATAGAGGTCTCAATACCTGATACTCCGGTCGTAAAAAACCACGGCAAAAGAGGCAAAAAAGCGCCGACCGCAAACGCAAAAAAGGAAGATATAGCAGCCTGCCATGGTGAACCCATTGAATCAGGATCGATACCAAGTTCTTCTTTTGCATGTGTAGCAAGAGCAACTTTGGGATCTACCATCATATGAGCAGCAAATTGCTCAGCAATTTCTCGAGGAACGCCTCGCGACTCATAAATCCGGGCAAGTTCAGTGCTTTCGCCTTCTGGTCGTCGCTCAATCTCAGCCGCCTCGATAGCTATCTCGCGTTCAAAAAGTTCACGCTGAGCAGACATTGAGACATATTCGCCGATACCCATTGACCAAGCTCCGCCAACCAAGCCCGCTAAACCGGCAAGTCGAACCAAGTTAGCTGCGGGGTGTGCCCCAGCAACGCCTAAAATCAATGTAATATTTGATACGAGCCCATCCGATACTCCAAAAACAGCTGCCCGCGCAGCTCCGCCTGTGATATCGCGATGCATCTCGTGTGACGGAATGTCGCCAGTTGTCGGCTGAATGATGGGATCTTTGCTTTTTTTATAAAGCAGTTCTGTGATGCTGCCTATTCGTGGTGACATAATGATTAGCGTAACGGACAATGTCACTTTTTCAACTCGATAGACAAGAAATATCATCACTTATTCCAGGGCAACCTCCTTACCGGGGAAAACAAATTTGGGACGGTCTTTATACCAATCTCATTCTTCCCTGGGAACAAACAAACCTGCCAAAAGCTATACGCAACGAGCTAGAGGCCGATGACAGAGCTCAACTCGCACTTAGTGAAAGCCAGCAGTTTCTTGCTGACGAAAACCGCACAATCAAGACTCTCTATATGCTTGGCGACCAAAACCAGGTCGAGACAGTTCTCATGAAATATTCGAGTCGTGTAACACTTTGCGTATCGTCGCAAGCGGGATGTGCCATGGGTTGCGTATTTTGCGCAACCGGACAAGCTGGGTTCTTTCGCAACCTCAGTCGTGGTGAGATCCTAGAACAAGTATTTCGGGGCGCAAGAACAGCACGCAATGTTTTCGGGGCACGACTTTCAAACCTGGTATTTATGGGTATGGGCGAACCTCTATCTAATTTCGACAACGTAATTGAAGCCATTCAGCGCATAAGTTTCGACTTTGGAATTTCCCCTAGGCATATCACGGTGTCGACCGTTGGTATCGTTCCAGGAATAAAACGCATGGCGGAACAAAAATTACCTGTTTCACTCGCCGTTTCACTCCACGCCGCTAACAATTCCAAGCGGACTGAACTCGTTCCAATCAACCAACGTTATCCTCTTGAGCAGATCGTCGACGCGCTGCGCTACTACAGAGAACAATCCAATCGCCGTATTTCCCTTGAATGGGCAATGATGAGTGGCATCAATGACAACGAATCTGACGCAGTTGAACTGGCGGCGATAGCGCTCGAACTGGCGGCGCACGTAAACTTAATTCCCCTTAATCCCACGCCGAAATTTCCAATTCCGGGTTCTTCAGAAAAGGTAGTCGCCGATTTTCGCAGAACTCTGACATCTCTTGGCGTAAATGCGACAATTCGCCAAAATCGTGGTAATCAAATCGCCGGGGCATGCGGTCAACTTTCAACCCACGCAGAGCCCGGAAGAATTAGAAAAATTACGACCGCAAAGACTGTCTAGCCCTTGAACTTATCTTAAACTGAGCAAATTCACAGCAAAATCAATTCAGATACCAAAGTATCTGTCCCATACTTAATGCAAAAGCCATATAAAGT
This sequence comes from Actinomycetes bacterium, assembly GCA_021785005.1. GTDB lineage: Bacteria > Actinomycetota > Acidimicrobiia > Acidimicrobiales > Acidimicrobiaceae > Acidithrix. The sequence goes on along the minus strand of JAJYGT010000135.1, from coordinate 12,095 downwards.
GGGAGATACGGACGAAGCTCCAGGCGGGCACACATCCAAACTACAGGAGTTAACGAATGCAACAAATGCGACTTTACAACCGATCACTTCCCCAAATGCTAAATACCGCCCAGTTGCTACTCTACTTAAACGCTGTACTTGACTTGTTCTTTGGACTCGGCGGTTTGGGAATATTAATGCCAATCGCAGAAGCAGCTGGAGCATTCGGATTAGCTAATGAGAAGAAGTGGGGTTACTGGGTCGCCCTTGCTGCAGCGTCGCTACCTGTGTTGTTGTACTTATTGGTTTTGGGCTCTGGACTTTACTTCACCGCATTGGTATCTCTCCTAGTGCGCGGTGTCGTAGTGGCATTTTTGCTACACCCAAGCTCGAGAAGCTACAAAACTATATACTTCAACTAAAGCTAACGGCATTTCAACCACAATTTAACAAGAATCACATCGTTTTGGGACTTCCATTGGGCGCGTAAATTCAGCAAATAAATTTAGTGCCCAAGAAGTAACAGCGTAAAACACAAGCCCAAATGCCATTTCGTACTTGCTCAGCATTCGGAAGTACTAGGCGCTAAATGCAGCCATTGACAGCGAACCGTATGCGTAGCCGTTGACGAATGTTTTGGCACTTACTCCAATTTCGTGTAGCATTCCAGCGATATATACAAGCGGCAAAAAGTGGTCAGGAGTTGGCGATGCAAGTGTAAATGATTGGTGTCTAGGCATTTCAAGTACCTTTGACACGTCATTTGTCATCACCTCGATCACTTCATTATTAAACTGATGAGCCCAATCAAAACCATCATCAGGCAATGACCAATCGATCCGTCGCAGATTATGAACGACGTTTCCACTCCCCAGTACCAAAATCCCCTTCTCGCTAAGGGGAGCCAACTTTCTACCTAAATCAAAATGAAATCCAATTGGAGCGGATGCGTCAATAGATAATTGCAGTACTGGTACATCTGCATCAGGAAACACATGGCATAATACCGACCAGGTACCGTGATCAATACCCCAGGATTCTAAATCCGGATCCACCTTGGTCGGACTTACCGCCTCGATCACTTCATTGGCAATAGTTGGATCCCCTTTGGTCTGATATTCAAAATTAAACAATTCAGGTGGAAACCCGTAAAAATCATGAATTGTGCGAGGCACATGCATTGCAGTTACCATGGTGGAATTTATGTACCAATGTGCCGAAATCGACAATACCGCACGTGGTTTTGGTCTGCCGAGCCCGAATTGCGTCCACGCTTGGGTGTACTGATTACTTTCAATCGCGTTCATCGGACTTCCATGTCCTATAAACGCAGGCAACGTCAAGCCTGAAACGTTTTGATAAAAATTATCGCCCATTTAGAACCTCACTTTGAGTTACAAGTCAACCACAAAATGTGTTTGACTTTCGACTGGATCGCACATCGATTAAATTGCTTTTCAACTAGAACAAAATAATCAACAAATCATTTCATTGTGGACGCAACTATTTTCTAACACCCTAAGAAACGCGTTTGTGATAACTACTTTGGGAAAAGATACTTCAAACCCGTGCACAGAAATCTCACCGCTATTTGTCCACGGTATAGGTCACGGACTCGCAGCGATTCATGTATCTGTCGTTTGGAATTTGAGAAAACATCACCAAAGTACCGGTCAAGTGATAATACTTAACTATGACAACTGTTATCAACGGAATCGATGAATTAAAAGCACGAGTCGGGCAACATATTGGTTGGTCCGAGTGGCACGAGGTAACCCAAGAGCAAATCGACGCATTTGCGAAGGCAACCGGGGATCGACAATGGATTCACGTGGATCCCGAACGAGCAAAGCAAGGACCTTTTGGCACCACCATTGCTCATGGCTATCTCACACTTTCTCTGGTACCAACATTGATCACCCAGGTAATGGTGGTAGAAGGCATCAAAATGAGCATTAACTACGGTGCAAATCGAATACGTTTTCCAGCACCAGTGCCATCTGGAGCTAAAATTAGGCTAGGTGCAACAATTACCGATGTTCAAGAGATCCAAGGCGGTGTTCAAAATCTTATCGACGTTACCATCGAGGTGATTGGGGCAAACAAGCCTTCACTAGCAGCCCAACTGGTTTACCGATACTATCTATAAGCTATGCTATGACTACTAATGCATTTTTCCGAGTAGAAAATCTGAACAGTCAGATTTTGCAAAGCTAGACAAGGACCAGGTATTCGATGCACGAAACTCACGCCGAAAAGCACCTACGGGTAAAACCGGGAACCAAGATACATATTCAAGACCTCGATTCAACCGCAACTCCAGGTGTCACTGGCACCAAGGCTGAACTAGATGCCGCCGTTCAAACCCTTCACCTTGAATTAGAAGCCCTACAAGGTCGTCTGTGGGCAGAGTCGAAACGTAGTGTACTACTAGTCCTGCAGGCACTTGACACTGGCGGAAAAGACGGTACCATTCGTCGTGTATTTGGTGGGGTAAATCCCCAGGGAGTCGAAGTTCACGGCTTTCGTGCACCGATTGGCGATGAACTAAAACACGAATTTCTGTGGCGGATTTACAAGGCTTTGCCAGAGTTCGGAGAAATTGGAATCTTCAATAGATCCCACTATGAGGATGTCATCGCAACGAAGGTGTTGTCGCTTATCAATAACAAGGAACAAGCGCGGCGAATCGAAGTCATCAAAGAATTCGAATCACACCTCGATACCTCGGGTACAAAGATAGTTAAAGTCTTTTTGAATATTTCCAAGGATGAACAGAAACGACGATTACAGGCACGCATTGACGAACCTGACAAACGTTGGAAGTTCTCAAGCGCGGATCTAGCAACGCGTGAGCGTTGGGACCAATATTTGTCGGTTTACTCTGACGTGATTAGTCGAACTTCATTTGAGTTTGCACCTTGGCATGTAGTACCCGCACGGCACAAATGGTACCGCGACTGGGCCGTAATCAATCTCTTGGTTGACACGCTCAAACAAATGGATCCCCAATTTCCAAAACCTGAAGACAATTTGGATAAGGTGATAATCCCCGATTAACCTTATCGCAAGCTTCATAGAAATTAATTTCCTTAATAACGTTAATCACTTTGCAAAAGTTGCTACCTTCGAGCATTCCACAAGTCAATGTAACTAATATTTGAACCAAGGGAGCAGAGCATGAACGGAAACTTGATTAGGGATTCACTAGAGCTTTGTTTTGTAATTGCAATTGGCGGCACAGTAGTTTCTTCTTTTCGAAAAATTCATTCGCGAAAACTCACGCCATACATGTGCGTCGGTTGCAACCGACCCACTTCTAGAGCCTATTCAAAGTGCAAACATTGTGGCGAGTGCGTAAAGGGCTAGCTAGCCCATTGGTGTCAGCGTCAACACCAACACAATCTTCCCGGTGATAGGCTCTTGGTGATAGGCTCGGCAAAACTACGATCAAACAAAGACCTGAACTATGACCTCATTTGCATCTCATGACCTACGTGGCTATCCGAACCCGTCGATAGCTGGGGCGTAAAGGAATTGCGCAACTGCCTAAGCGCACTAAGAAACTCTAACCGAAATAGTAGCCAGTAACGACCCCATGACCGCAACCCAATGGAATGATGCGTCCAGGATTTAAACCTTGCTCTCTCATTGCGGCCTGGGCTATTGCGATGATACTTGCTTTGTTGCAAATACTCTGGCCACCGTTCAGGGTGAGCGCAGTTTCGCCAACACCCGCACCTCCAACAACAGACATCGGGTCATTTACCAAGCTTGTTCCTGGTGTCTCATTGACGATTGTCGCTAGATCTGTACTAGCATGCGGTACGCTACGAGATACGCGCGATCCCGATGCGAATAATAGAAGCACCCCAATTAGAGGTGAAACCACTAGTGCAATCCTTGGGCGTGCCAACCCCATGAGATAAGGTCGCCGACCGCCACAATACCCATTGAGCGCCTCGCCTTCACGGCCGCGAATGCCCTTTGCTTCGCGAAAACACGTCGGGCTCACGATCCACCCCCAGTTTCTGGAAACTCAAGTGTTACCAACACTGTTGACTTTGGCGCAACGACAGTTCCAGGCAATGGCTCTTGACCCACTACGACTCCTTCGCCCTCCGCGGCCGTTGGATCAGCTGCGTGCCGCAGCATTAGGTGCACCTCAAGACACTTGTCCTGAGCCTCGTGATAGGCAAGTCCACGCAGATCTGGTACCGTGCTAGCCGGTTGCTTGCGCCGCCGAAATGATACCTCGCGACCAAAGTTCTCCAAAGCCCGTTCAACGTCGTCAGGATCAAACCAAACCATACCAATGTAATCCTAACTTAACGGGCATATAAAGACTCACCGCCACCGCTACTGTCGCAAATGTAGCTCCAGAGGCGTACGGTGTCTCAAAGACAACCACCTCGCTAAGCGGAGAGATCGACGTCGACTCGATATCGGCGGAATCAGTTGGAACATTGCTATCCGCCGAAGCCACAAAGTATTGACTCGCTTTGACACTGCCGTTTTCAACCCACTCTACCGTGCCAGTCATGCCATTGATAATCTGGTCGCATTGAATATACGTCTCTTCGTATGTCTCGATGATCGGGTGAAATCCGCTATAAACGTCCTGCCAAACCGAAACATTGATATAACAAGTCACGACAACACCGCTTGCCGACCTCGCTGACCCATCTAGTGAGTTGGTAGCGTAGCCTCTTGCTATACCGGTTCCATTGCCTACAAATCGAATTGATGATGGCATCCCATGATCCGTGCTATCCATAGCTCGTAGGACAGCTGTTGGAACAGGTTGCGACGTCAAGGGCGTTGCGCCCACTTTAGGGCTGGAAACAACAAGCACGAGTGGCACGCAAAGAACTATCGCGCTGGTAGATGCCAGTCTTGAAAGACTCGATCGCCTCTCATTTTTCCACGTTACCACATTGAACGATATTTCGAAGGCAAATGTTTGTTTTCATTGTTTTCCTTTGACGTCGGGCGAACAAATTTGAGAAAATGGCGCTTCACCTGATTGGTTATCTTGCCTTAGGTATTTTCGAGCGGAGCTCCGGCTAACGTTCGCTAAGTTGAAGTCAGCCATCCAAGAGCGACGGCTTCTGGGTCTTTGTGACCCAGGTGCTACTTGGTCATCTGCCTACTAGCACAGCGAATAAATCGAGATAGCAATTGCTTTTGCGCGTGCTTACCACAGCAGAATCAAACTATCTATGATAATAGGGACAACTTTCCCCTACAATTAATTCCTAGCAAGAGGTAGCGATTAATTGAGCAGAACAAGATTTAGCACACATAAAGTGCGACCTGGCACGTTGCCACAAATTGAAAAAAAGGCCGCATTTGTACGTGAAATGTTTGACGACATTTCCCCTCGTTACGACCTTATGAACCGAATCATGACGGGTCGCATGGATCAAAAATGGCGAAAGTACGCCGTTTCCACGCTAAATCTCAATAGGACCGACCTAGTTCTTGACATTGCATGCGGCACTGGTGACTTTGTGCAATTACTACAAAACTCGAACTATTCGATTGGTGTCGATTTCTCGCTAGGAATGCTCATTCACTCTAAACAACCCAATTTGATCCAAAGCGACGCCAATCGTCTGCCGTTCAAAGATCGGAGCTTCGACGCAATAACGTGCGGGTTCGCATTGCGCAACTTTACCAGGCTTGACGTCGTTTTTGCAGAAATGGCGCGTCTGGTAAAGCCAAAAGGTAAAATTGCCATTGTCGAAGTCTCGAGACCCGCAAACCCGGTCATTAACCGATTCCATAGCATCTACTTCGATCACATAATTCCTCTTATGGGATCTATGATCGCAAAAAAACGCGCGTATTCTTATCTCTCAGCATCTACGGCTTATTTACCGGACGAAGACAAGTTGCGTGACGCTTTGGTAGAAGCCGGTTTTATTGACATCCATTTCAAGTACTTCCTCATGGGTTCCTCGCAAGTGATTTCAGCAACAAAAGGAACTTAGTCGTGCTCAATACCTCTAGCGCTTTGGTAAGTTTCAATGACGAAAACCTTTCAGACTCCTCTCTACAACTAAAGACATCTCACGTTGAAGTCATGCATGAAGATGCGCGCGAACTACTTATTTTTCTGTACCAAGATCAGCTCGAGAACGACGACGCATCAATTCTGATTAAAGACGACACCCTAAACCTTTTTGTGGGAAGCGCGATATCCTACAGGGGTCTAAAACCAGTCGATGGTGCCACAAAGATCAAATCGAGCGTTGCCACTGATTCTTTGGCACCCCGTACAAAGCTCAAAATTTTGGGTACACTACCCTTTGACGTTCAGGGCGATCCCAGCCAGCTTTACCTTCCCACTCTGGCAATCACAGCGACTCCATCGCGCGTAGCTATCACGGTGGTGGCTGTCGACGACCAACAGTGTAACGATTTGATTAGCGACGCAATTCGAAAACTAACTAGCGGGGTCACCGTCTCTTGGCCCAATCGAGCACTGCTTGAACGTTTAGAATTAACCTACTTTGACGACGAACCAGGTTGGCTAAGATCCGTCCAGTACGCATTAGATCAAATCAATTTTGGAAATTTCGATAAGATTGTTTTGTCACGGCAAGCGAGCATGCCACAAACGGGTGGCTTTTCTCGAACAGCCATTATCAACCAGCTCAACCAGACCTACCCTCAAGCTTTGACCTTTTCTACCAATAACTTGATTGGTGCCAGTCCAGAACTTCTCATCGAGGTTACCCAAAGTCACATTCAGAGTCACCCCTTGGCCGGAACCGCCCCAAAAGATCAAGCGAAAAAACTCCAGGCCTCGACCAAGGACCAGCGAGAGCACAAGTATGTAACGACATTCATAAAAAATCGCCTTTTACCGTTTTGTCAATATCTAACCGTACCTGATTCTCCATCCATTTCCGATTTCGGTAATATCTGCCATCTTGGAACCAGAATCGCCGGCGAATTGATCAACTCGGGCCGACATATATCTTCATTGGAGCTTTTGTTGGCGATCCATCCGACACCAGCAGTCGCAGGATTGCCCCAAGACCAAGCAATTGCCTTCATACAGCGATACGAATCACCGTCACGTCACCTGTACGCTGGGGCTGTCGGTTACGAGGATTTTGAAGGAAACGGGCAATGGCATCTCATTATCAGAACAATTGCAATCTTGGAAAACTCAATCGCATTTCAAGCTGGTGTCGGTTTGGTAGCTGAGTCAAATCCTTTGTCTGAGCTTCTTGAACTTGAGGAAAAAATTAACTCAGTACTGACAATCACCAGCACGTCCACGTAAACAGTTCTGTCGGTTACCCGTCGGCATACAGTTGTCCGTTGGTACCTTCTACAATTGGAATCCGAGTTAACCCCGTAATCGCAGGACCCTGAATCACATCGCCATTTGTGGCATCAAACTGCGACCCATGGCAAGGGCACACAAATATGTTCCCAACGGAATATTGCACTGTGCATCCCGCGTGCGGACATATCGCGGAAAACGCAACGAAGTCAGTCTCCTTAGGATGTAAAACATATGCTGGCTGACCGCTCTTCGGGTCAACAAACGATGCCACCTTGCCTAACGGTACGGCACTAGCAGGACCAACAACAGTACCCTTAGGATTGGCAACCCCAGAACTAACGACAGTTGTAGGTGTTGAGGTCGAATCGCTTGTAGCCGTAACAGATGTTGTGGTAGTTGTGGAAGTTGGCGCTGGGTTACTTGGTGGTTTCTGAGTAGAAAGGGTTGAGCTTGCCAGAGCGTCCGACGCATTTGCGCTTGAGTTGCTAGCTCCAATAGCGCGACCTAAGATCGCGCCAGCACCACCAACACTCAGCGCCGCACCACCAGCGATACCTAAGCCACCGGCCCGAACTATAAAGCTGCGTCTCTCGCTGTTGTAGCGAGAGGATTTGCGTATTGCACTGGCGCGGTTCGAGTCATCAACAGAAACTTCGCGGTTAATGACCGGACATTTTACCATAGAGCATGGAGCAGCGTCCATCGCACGACAAGATCCGTGATCGTAGTTTCCACATGCGTGTCGAATAGTCGTAAAGTCGACGCCAGCTATAGATGGATTCATTTCTCCGTGCCCACGAGCAGCAAGAAAATTGTGCATTGTCAACACTCCGCCGGATCCAATAATAACGAATGGAATCCAGGCAAACATGAAAACAATATCAGATCCCGTGTAGTAAGGGTTCGTATGGAATGAAACGCTCAAAAACAATAGCGTCGAAATAGATAGGCCGCCAATCGCAGCCAATCGCGAATACAGCCCCAACAAGGTACCAATACCCACCGCCAGTTCTCCTAGCGCAATCACCAAGCCGGTCAAAATGGGTTGATGTGCTGCGATTCCAAGAATGACGTGAAGAGGACTACGGGGGGCAAATGCATTTAATTGGGCCTGGATCGAACCCGGATTAGATGCTCGAAAAAATGCTGGGTTGGCCAGCTTCTGCACACCTGCAAAGGTAAAAGTCACACCCAAGAAAACTCTAAGCGGCAGCAATAGCCACCCGGGACTGAGCCTTTGTGCTCGCGTAAAGATCGACAAACTCTTCTCTCTAACTACTCATTTATGACAGACCCGACAAAGAGGCATACCTACGATCACATAAAATGATCAACGACTCAATGTCTATCTTGAAGTAAAAATCCATCTGACGTTAACGATAACTATAATTTATGCGTTTGTACGTACTAGTGTGGATCAACCCTTGTCAAAGACCCGATCAAAATCTAAGCGATCTTTAATATTGGCATCGATCATCTTCACGAAAACAACTTATAGTTTTGGGATATTTTCCAATTGAATCTGCCTTTGGACCAACAATCCTTGATGGCCTTGATCGTTCAAGCTCCAAATCCTACCAACGCCCAGGCAATCTGCGCCTACTCCAAAAGTACCGAAAACACATCTACGATATATAGACATGGCTATAAGAAACTTGTTTCAACCGTGACCGCAAGTGGCAAACTTATGACAAATACAGTGCTTTTGTTACTTACTGGCGGGAACTCTACGCGATTCGGATCCGATAAAATGCAAGCAAAGATCGGGGCAAAAACGGTTATAGAGTTAGTTGTAGACAGTATTAATTCAGCCGGCGTGGGTTCAAAGTGCTACGAAGTGGGTAGGGGATATAGCAACTTTCCCAGAATCCCTGATACGGAACTAAACGATCCGCTCGCCGCGATCGGTACAGCGTGGACAAAACTTAGCACAAACATTGATGCGCCATCGCCTTCAATTCATAATGCCCTAGTGATTGCCGGTGATTCAGCATGGTTAGACCCAAACACGATACGGTACTTATTTGATTTTCCTGGAAATTTTAACGTGATGCCGTACGACGGCAATTTTCAACCATTGTGTGCAAGGTGGTCTTTCCGATCACTTGAGACAGCCGCGAATACGTTGTCGCTAAAGCAAAAAAACAAATCGGTACGAAGTTCTATAACAGGTCCCACCATTATCATTCGAGATTCCGCCTGGCTAAACGATCCATCTAATTCTCCCTTTCGGGACGTAGACAGCCAGGAAGATTATCTTGACCTAACACAAACACTGCCAGCAATATGAAACAAAGCAACGACAAATCAATTCGACGGCCCACTTCTATTGCACCCGTAACGGTCTTTTACCGCGATCAAATTCGCACAAAACAAGACACTGTCATCGCGGAAGAACCCTTAGAGATTCGTCTGCATAATCTCTGGTCGGATCCAAAGCCTTTTGCCACTATTTTACGCACACCGGGGAACGATTTCGAACTTGCAACGGGGTTCTTATTTTCCCAGGGAGAAATCACTTCAAAAGATGACATCCACACTATTTGCTATTGCAACTTATCTGAAGACGAACTACAGTCCTACAACATTGTCACAGTTACGCTCCGTACACCTCTAAAAAATGAGGCGCATAAATCGAAATGGATTGACAGTGCTTGCGGAGCGTGTGGCAATACCAGTATCCAAGAGATTGAAAATGGGTCATTTCAGAAGAATTTAAGTACCATTCGAATAGACGCATCCACCGTATTTAAATTGCCTAGTCTCTTGCGCAAAAATCAACAACTTTTCACGAAAACTGGCAGTGTCCACGCGGCTGGCGTGTTCACGCAAACTGGGAATGCCGAATTTGTTCGAGAAGACGTAGGGCGTCACAATGCCGTAGACAAGGTGTTAGGGGCGTGCATCTTAGCAAACTATAAAAAACACGGCGAGTCCATCTTGGCGCTCTCAGGTCGCATCGCATTCGAGCTCGTTCAAAAGACATCCGCGGCAAATATACCCATCATCGTGGCGATTGGCGCACCAAGTTCGTTGGCAATATCTCTAGCTAAGCGTGCCGGTATCACTTTATGCGGATTCGCCACTCAAGACACTTTTAATGTCTATACATATCCCGAGCGGATCACCAACGATCCGAAGCTTTAAATAAAGATCTCTTAGGGCTACAAGACAGCTACGAGCTTTCGTCGGCTCCGACGCATGCGTCGGATCAGCCGTCGCTCTTCCTCGTCCTTGCCACCCCAGATGCCGTATTCTTGATTCGATCGAAGCGCAAATTCAAGACATTGCAACGCTACCGGGCATTGCGTGCAGACTGTCTTGGCCTCGTTGATTTGACGGATGGCCTGACCAGTTACACCAATCGGGAAAAAAAGAGCAGGATCATACTCTTTGCACCGCGCCCGTGGCCGCCAAAACTCATAGTTCCACGTCGCTTGCCTTATAGCGTCCAACATACGCACCTCCGGAGTTGGTACTAAACCAAACCGAAAGCATTCTGACCACTTCTTTCGCCCCCGAAGCCAAAAGCCTTCAAGTATTTCTCATTCACCCATTGCCTTTGAGACAAAACTAAGCGATATTTGGCTTTTGTCATTAAGCAGAATCACCTACTAAAATGGTTGCCTGCCAAATCCCTCCCGTTTAGTCCGCTCAAAACTCAGAAGTCATACGACCATATCCTACGCTTTTGACCTGTAGGTGAATAATTATTAATATCATATTTCAAGATTGTTCGCGAATGGCGTCACGAGAGCCAGAATTACCCAGGAATTTAGATATGACGCTCACAATCACTTCTGGCGCTTGCCAAATAATGGTGTGACCGAGCTTGCCAAACCACTCGACATTGGCGTCGCCAAGACTTTGACTAAGTGCCCGAATTGATGTCGGTGGCACCACCCGATCTAAAATTCCTGCCACAATGACCACAGAAGCCAAATCCTTAGGAACTCGAAGAGCTTGAAGATCCTTGCGTATCCACCTAGATTCGCTCAGCAAGCTCTTGATCGCCAACCCTGTTGGCGTCTGATCAAGCCGTAGGGCCCTACGAAGTTTAAAGTATCTTGACCGCGGACGGGAAAACAAGTCAAATACTCCGATCTCGAGAACGCTGTCAAGCAATCCCAGAGCATGATAATTGGCCGCAGGTGCAATAAGAACGACTCTTGGGTTCGAATTACTACGGCTGCAATAATCTAAGACAACTGCCCCACCGTAGCTATATCCAACCAGTACCAGGCTACTTATACCAATAGCAGAAACTACTGAAGCCAAGTAATCCGTGTTGCCCGAAAGATCGGTAGCGCTTAAGCTGCTCGATCCCCATCCGGGGCGATCATAGCTAAAGACATTTGCGAATTTATGTAGCATGAACGGAACTTCGCCCCACATTGCACCTGAACCTGGCTGCCCGTGAACCAATAGTACACTAGGACGTCCATTCGCAATGGTCTCCAAAAGCGGGACCATGCATCCGCGCTCACCGTCAAATTGGTATATCACTACGTCGTTTGGCAGAGCCATATAGGTTACACGACCCTGAAACGCGTACGATACTTTACGTTAACTGCGATTCCTCGTTTGGCTAAAGTTTTTCTGGTGTCAGATCCACCATAAGCACCATCACCAAACACAAACGCACGGTTCGAATCCAAGTCGAACTTGCGTTCTTGATTACGGGATGGTGTTGTTAGTCTGCCTCTTCGTGATGAATACAAGTCACTAAAAAAATCGCGTGGAAACAGCTCTTGGCCATGATCCGCTAAAGGAACGTAAGTGCTTGGTTTTGTTAACTCGTTATGGATTC
>JAJYGT010000003.1 GCA_021785005.1 Actinomycetes bacterium | reverse complement strand
TAATCTCTGGGCGAATACCGGTTTCGCCCTCGGCCAGCTTCCGAGTGACCTCTTGCAAGCCTCGGATTGGCCTGGTAATACGGGCCGATATAGCCTCACCAACCAGCCAAGCTATCAAGGTTGCTGTCGCTGCAACCAGCACGAGAAAAAGAATGCTCCTTGGTGGAATAGCAATCGATTTCTGTAAAACCACAATAAGCCCGGTGACTCGACCATTAGCCGTAGCTCTGTTGAGCGGAATATTGACTGCCGCAAATATGCGAGATCCCTTTGTCATCGTGTAGATAACCCCCGGGTGACTCGTCGCAGCGCTCGTGATGCTGCTCGGTAGGAGATTGATGTCACCCGAGACCTTTCCGCTTGCGTACAAGGTCTCAAAATGAGCACCATTTAGCCCGGCGATCCTAGTGATTTCGCGTGCGAGATAGGGGTGCGATGCTTGGGTGGCAATTATAGTTTGAGCCGTTCGTTTCAGAAATGCTTTCCCCTGATTGGCCGATATTTGGCGAGAAAGTAGCAGTACCCCGAAGCCGGCGAACAGAATGACGCTTGTCACTGAAATAACGAGGGTCAGTGTAATTTTTCGGCGCAAGTTTACCTCTAGTCCATCCGATATCCGATTCCCCACACCGTTACCAGGGGAAATGAGCTGCCCAGCTTCTTACGCAGCTGTCGAACGTGGACATCAACAGTACGATCGTCCCCGTACCAATCAGGTCCCCAAACTCCATCCAGAAGCTGTCTTCTTGAAAGCGCAACCCTTCTGTTCTGAAAAAAGTAGGCAAGTAGCTCGAATTCTCTAGTCGTAAAGGGAATTGGCTTTCCCGCGACGTATACCTCTCTGGTTCTGAAATTCAAAGTAACTCCAGAAACCATGATCTCATCTTCGGACTGAGTCTTAGACGGCGCTGCAGTTCTCCTAAGGATTGCTCGAATCCGAGAAAGTAGCTCCCTCGGAGAAAACGGCTTTGTGACATAATCATCTGCGCCAAGTTCCAAACCGAGGATCTTGTCTAATTCGGCGTCTCTAGCTGTGAGCATAATGATGGGTACTGCCGAAGTCTTTCTGACTTCTCGACAAACGTCTAGGCCATCTAATTCACCTGGAAGAGAAATATCTAGAATCAGCATGCATGCCCGATTTGTCGAAAAGAGTTCAAGTCCCCTCGTTCCGTCCGAAGCGAGAAGGACTCGGTAACCCTCTTTGCGAAGATATCCGTTTAGCAGGTCTGCAATCGAGGGATCGTCTTCGACGACAATAACTGTCCCGCTCTCTTCCAAGGCACAATTTTCCTTCTTGAACAACTCAGAACACAATCCCTCTCGCACAAGACGGGATCTAGCCACCAAAGCGTGTCACTTCTTCAAGCCATGGTAGTGCATGATAAGCAAATCGAAGTTTACTTGGGCGGATATGTCGTTTTGGAAGGCAGTAGTACCATTAACTCCTGCGGCAGAGATTGACCTGCGGTTGCGCAGATTGCATACGAAGTAGGGGTTGCCAACTGTTGTCCTATCCATTACTCGTAGAGCACAATAGGTACCGTTCTAACGCTATGAGCCTTGTTGAGTGGGTGCAATCTCAAGAAATAGCCCGCACCACTCCTTATCGCTGGTTCCGCGATAAGAAGTTGCCAGTCCCAGCTCATAAAATTAGGGGGCTAATCCTGGTGGTCCTTCCCGATGAAGCCCCTAAAGGACAGGGCGTTGTGTAACCACGGGTGCCATTGGCGGATTAGAAGTCCGACCTGGATCGTCAGGTGGTGCGAGTCACAAAATGGGCGATCTTAGAGGAAAACGGTTCTCTTTGAAAATAGGTCTCGAAAGGGCAATTTGCAAATTTGAATCTGCGCTCAACGGTCATTTACCTCAGTTCTAAGCCTTGTTAGGTGATGCGTCGCTGTCGTAAATCATTGTTGAACACCGAAATCGTTTCGCTCCTTTTTTTGTGAAGTGCCTAGAAGCGGCACTAGCTGCTCAAGTCGTCAACTCGTCGTAGTTGATCCAAGTAAGTTGGCTGATGACCTAGTGCGGAATATGGGCAAGATTCCAACCAGTTTCCCTTATGAGTTTTTGTCTCTGGATCTATGGTAAGGATCCGGCGTGTAACGGGGCTCGTAGGGTAATCGAGATGAGGCGCTCCCACGCATCTCGGCTTCGATACCCGTTCAACTTCTGGGCCAGCGCTCTCAAAAAGCGTGCAAAAACTTGATCAACTTGCCAGGAGAAATATGCATCCGCCAGGACACTCCTCCGCTGCGGCAAGGACCGAGTCTTCTAAATGGATTGGAATTGCGGCCTTCTCTGAAATTCCAATTCCATCTTTAACATAGGCGTAACCGTCATCGCCAATGGTGAATACTTGTGGACAGCCTTGTTCGCATAGTCCATCTCCGGTACACAGATCCTGATCAATTCGCACAATCATTGTTACCCCTTTCTTGCTTACTTTAAATTAGATTCCACCAATACACTGCGTGTTTTTGAACACATAATCTGAAACTAAGCTTTCATACAGTCCCTTTAATTAACTATCGATATCAAAATAGCGCTTTCGTCAACCTACTAACGCTTATCATATCGCTGCCATTATAAGAACCGTATTTATTTCCTAAACATGAACAAGGTTTGCCGTTTGTTTTCAATGGCCATACATTGCGAATGACTATTGAAATGTCTTTCAAACAAACATACTTGCGACGCATTCATCTCCGACACTTCTAATTGTGAACGGAATATTTTAAAACCTTCTTGTCTTTAGCAACAGACAAAGCTGGTTTATGCTTTCAATATCTTGAGCAGCGTTTTGATCAGGGCGTCCCAGGCTCTACTTTGCCTCATTCTTAAAAGCGACCTAAGCCCGGTTTTACTGCTCTGGTTCTATACCCCAACTTGCTGGCGGCATTTGAGCAACGGCATCCTTTAGCAGGACTAATGACGTAGCAGATTTAGCATTCACCTTCATACGTAGGCGCTTCCACCGGGAACATCGTGGCAGAACAAGTAGCACTACTAGCACATTTAAGGGCAAAGTGAAATGCGTTTAAGGGCCTGGCGACTTATTGTGCGTTGCAAATGCAATTGTTTACACTGCGTGTCACCAGCTTTTTTACCACCTAATACATATGAAGTTGATTTTTCCGTGGCACTGAATATTTGTATGGTTTGGTACCCAATAGCTGTCTGCAATTTGAGGGCCGTAACTTTGTATTAACAGTAATAGTGCATCGTTGAAATATCTATCTATTAGACGTAATAGGAATAAATACGCATTGTTGATCGAGCGTATTAGCAAGCCGAACCAGATTGGAGTGTTAGATGCCAACGATCACACATGACAACTTAAGGCTATTTGATACGTGCGCGGTGGGATTGTCTCCTGAATTTTTTGAAGATGGAATGGCATTCGAGATCTTTTGGGATCCGTTGGAGTCGTGCAATGTGCTGTACTGCACTCTGGACGGTGGATACTCCTGGGAAGAAAGTTTGAATCCCAA
>JAJYGT010000028.1 GCA_021785005.1 Actinomycetes bacterium | reverse complement strand
ATCTTAGAAGCTCCCCCGGAAGAACTAGTCGTTAGTGGCGGATTGTTCCACGGTATTCAACTTTGGGTCAATCTTCCCAGGGTATCAAAGTGGGTTTCCCCGGGGTATCAGAATCTCGAACCGGACCAGGTGACGCTTTTAACTAGCCCAGATGGTGGAGCACTTATTAGAGTAATTGCCGGTTCGGTAGATGATGTGAAGGGTCCCGGATCGACCACAACTCCTATCAACTTTTTGCACGTGTCAATTGCACCTGATGCCAAAGTACAACTCGACTGGCCTCGGCGTTTTAACGCGCTCGTTTACGTCCTAAGTGGACAGGGGATTTTAGGGGCAGAGCAAGCGCCAATTGGCTCTGGCCAACTTGGAGTACTGGTCGATGGAGATTTTATTGAGGTCACAAATTCAGTTTCCCAAGCTTCGGAATCCCTTGAAATTCTCGTTTTGGGAGGAGAACCGATCAAAGAACCAGTTGCCTGGCAAGGGCCATTCGTGATGAACACGCGAGCCGAACTCGAGCAAGCTTTTGATGATTTCCACCGCGGTAAAATGGGCACAATCCCACCAAGTTATACATAAATTCAATAGGATCTGGCGCATTGAAAAGTAAAACTGGTGTCTTGTATTAGATACAACTACCATCGATTTGCTAACACTGGATCTGCTGCTATACAACTTTCAGTGGAGCCTGCGCTCTCACCCGCCACTGCACGTAACATGGATTGCGGCTTAAAAATGATGCCTACGTGCAATGCGAGAAATGCTTGCACGTACTGCGTTCTGTGATCCAAAAACGTTATTTCAAGTGTGCTTAGATCGTTCGGTCAATTTAATGAGAGATGAAATACTAGGTAGGTGAACATGTCTGCTTGGATTAGACCGTTTTCCAAGCAACTAGGAGCGCTATTGCACATATATCCACATGACCTGATGATCCGCAAAGTGAAATCTTGATCGCAGCCACCAAGGCAAATTCAAAAGAGCCATCCTAAGCAATGCATGTCAATGATGTAGTTGATCCATTGACATGCTTTTTTGCAAAACTCTTTTCCAAACCTCAAAATAATTTCCCATTTCTGATACGAATATCAAAGACGGCGTCTTGGGTTTAAATCCCAAGGTCATAGTGCAAAATTGACCGCTCAGCTTAATGCGACCACAGTAAGTGACGATAGGTCAGACATGAGCCTAATATTCAAAACCCCCTTCATGATAAAAATGTTAGCTGTCGGCGTAATGCCCTTCACCACGGTTGTGGCAGCACACGACGCTGGAAGTAATATCACCCAAAACCCTGCAATTTCAAGCGTCAAGTTCTCGCTACCAACAAATGGTGAGCTGAGTATCCTTGGCAAACAAGCTTCGCCAGTCCAAGCGAAATATGCCAAACTACCACCAGCGCTTCAAAAAAACATTCCAACATCGTCCGCGCCTCTAAGCTCGACGACCGTTCAAAAATCTATTGCCTCGAAAATCAACTTCGCGTTGTCAAGCGCCTTCTTCGACCAGCCCTCTTTAATCAAGGGCTTCCCGATTCCAAGATCAGGAAATCCACACTCCAGTACAACCACAACTCAACCGCCGACTACAACCACAACTCAACCGCCGACTACAACCACAACTCAACCGCCGACTACAACCACAACTCAACCGCCGACTACAACCACAACTCAACCGCCGACTACAACCACAACTCAACCGCCGACAAACAATTTGTTTGACTTTAGCCTGTTCCCGATGAACGTAAATGCCGCTCCCGGTACTTATGGCAATTGGACTGTTGACTTCAACGGTTACGGTTCTGTGACCCGCAACATCGACCCCGTGCTCGGCGATTCGCTCAACCTGACTCCGGAAGTGTCTAGCGCGCCAAGCCAAACGCATTCGGCCTTGGTCACAACCACCGGATCATACGGGAACTTTAATGCAACCTACAGTTATCGGACTATTTCCCAGCTTCGCGTCGGTAGTCAACCAAATCCATGGGAAGTAGGTTGGGTATTGTTTCACTACACAAATAACACGCACTTTTACTATTTCATCGCCAAGCCCACAGGATGGGAGCTAGGGAAAGAAGACCCAAACTATCCCGGAAACCAGCGTTTTCTCGCAACTGGAAGCAATCCCACGTTTCCAATCGGAAGTACGTATCACGTAAATGTCCAAATGTCAGGCTCGACTATTTCGATAACTGTAAACGGCACGCCCATAGTCAAATACACAGATCAGCAAAATCCGTATCTATCCGGAACCTTTGGACTCTATGACGAAGATTCTTCGGTAGATTATGCTCCCTTGGTTCTCAATTAGGTCGTTGTCCGACACCCCAAAAGCAGTCTTCAGCGCGATTTCAATCGCCACTGTGCTATGGCACAGTGGCGATCCTTGTCATGTTACATTTTTTAGATAGCTTGTAGAAGCACGCAACTAATTTGGTCCCAGTACGCTTAAGTCAATTGTCGCTGCCCGACAACTTTTCGTAACGAACTTCATTGGGCGAATGGCGACGTAGTTTGTGTTGGCTAGATCACTCTTTCGGTTCTTGTACATCTGTCGCTTGCGCCGTACACAAACGTTGTTGTTAAACTCCATAAAGCAGCACAAGTTCGAGCTAACAACCCTGAATCAATCAGAAAAACATAATCAAAAATCTAAAACTTCATGACCACCGAATTAGTACCAGGGGGCAATCGAACCCAATAACCGCCAGACGTATCGGCAACTGGATCGATTGCGAGCGGCTGACCATTTACAACTGCGGTAGTCGGTGCACTCGATAACTTTACATACGCATTCGACTTTGAAAAGTACGTAAATCCAATGCTCGTCGAACTTATTACCTCGGCAGTGCCCAAGCTAGCGTCAATCCATAAAATTCCAGGAGAAACTGGATTGCCTATCTCCCAGGCCAAATTGTGTTCTCCACTAGGTATTACCGCTGTACCCCGACCAACCGGCCAAGGATTACCATCTAAAATCAAGCGGCCGTAAAGTGGCTCCACTTGCAGCGAAACCGTGAAATTTGATTTCAGACCGTTCGGATAATCAACAGTACTTCCTCCGACGCTTAGTTGAGTTCTTGAAAAATCATACTGTGACAAAGTTCCAAATTCATAAAACGCAACTTTGCCATTTATCGAACCAGCTGCAAGTGCTTGCAAATCAAGTTCTCCCATTGTGGGTTGAGCAGTCGGCGAGGCACTGCTTCCGCGATTTACGTCATTTATGTCGACTGTGAACTCTGATCGAGACATCAAGGCGTTCGCGTGAGCCGCAACGGTAAAATAACGTTCAGGAGATTTGGTCCACGTCGTATACGGATCCTCTACCTGAAGGGTAGCTCCCGCTTGGTGGGCTACCTTCGATAGCAAGTTTAAATTAGAACCCAGATCTAAGGCCTCAGTTTTATCGAGGGAGTCGTCAATCACCGTAAGTTGAAGATCTAAATTTCCACCATTAGGCAGCGATTTAACAAAACTGAGTATTTTCCCATCTAGCGTTGCTACCAAATCTTCGCGAAAGCGCAAAAAACTAGAGATGTTCGCCATTGGATTTGCACCGAATAGCGCGAGAGCCGATTTTGAAAACGGTGTAAATTGAGCGGGTGGATTAGGCGGTTGAAAATATAACTCCGCGACGTTTACTCCATCCCAGGCATATTGCGTAAGAACAGGTCGCCATTGCTGAAGGGCAATTGCAAAACACGAGGGATCTTCTAAGGCAATGACTTGTCGCCAATCATCGATTGCATATGATCCAGTCGCAGTCAATTCCCGGCATTGCGGATAAGTTTGCCACATATATAAATTTACGAACGGAGGTTCGATCCAAGCAAATGCTAGAATTCCTCTCGCGTGCAACGCATTTATAAGCGACTCGTAAGGATAATTGTTTGCCGGATTCACAAATGCAGAATCCCAAGCGGCTACTTCAACCGCCCTATACCCTGACAAGTCTTGAGCGATCTGAGAAAAATTAAATTTTAAAGACGCTGGCAGTGTACCGGGATCCAAATACGCAATATTCATAACGGACGACGGGCCTTGGGCTGGGGTGGCAAACTTTCCAATAACGCGACCAAGGGACGGCACAATTTCATAGCCAAGTCGGTTCGCAGCAAACGGATCAAAACTCGACGCGAGTAACGCGCCTTTGTGGATCGAGCCAGTTAGCAAAATATTTCCCTTGGCACCATTTAGTTCATTGGCGGTAGCTAATGACTCGAAACCATCCGACAAATGGAAAACCGCCAGAGTCGTATTATTTGCCAAGACGGTGGGGCGCGCTAAATATGGGACATTTGTTGACTGAATCGCCTCTGGCGAGTTCGACAGCAGTCCAAATGTCGCGTTCAATTGGCGATTAAAGCTAACTAATTTCCCACCGGCCTGCGTCCAGTTCTTGATCGCGCTTAGCTCAGCAGTGGACAAAATCGAACTGTTGGAAACCAGTAATGATTTAGCAGATTGAAGTTCTGAAATACCGCCCACGTATCCCACGTATCCACTAGCTCGTATTAGTGCTACTATCTTTGAGGATTGGGTACCAGCAGAAAATATTACCAGGGGCCGTGAACTGCCATAGGCAGTAATTGGAGTCGGAGTTAACGAGGGCGGTAGCACGGTACTTGATTGACTATTAGCGCAGCCAGTCAAAAAGAGGCTGAACACACCCAGACAAATCGCCATCTTGAGCCGTGACTCCCTCGGCGCGAATTTTTTTGCCACGACCCCCACCATTGTTATGCCAACTATTTTTATTATTCACTCTTTTGCTTTATTCACGCATTTCTACACGTGGTTCGATCCACATCATCAACCAAATAGTGTGAAACTCGCAGAAATTAGCTTTGAGCATCTATCTCGCGAACGATTCTCGCTCATTCTTTTATCTTGACTTGGGCGTCGACCGCCGACACCGTGACTTCGTTTTTAGGTTCGAATTGAGGAAGATTAAGTACGATTGGACGCGATACCTTGGAATCGAGTTGTCTTCGACGGGATTCGGACCCAGCGTTAGCAAGAACCTTGTCGGGTGTTCGCGCGGTCTTAGACCAACCCTTCTTTCGAAAAACCACTCGAAAAACTGCTTTCCATCCTGAGATAAACCAAATATAGGAATATAAAACGTATAAATGTGCGTACCAAAGTCCTCTTAAAACTCCAACTCGCTTTGTATTTCGAATATAGAGATACGCATAAATTGGGCTAAAGCCAAATGCGAACACGTACACCGTAATCAACGGCAAGCCATAATCAGTAGAGACAGCGTGCACATAGGCACCTGGATAAACAATAAGAGTCAAAAGATTAGCCAAGAAAACAACTAGTATTGCCATACTCAATACCAATACACTCATTGGCGCTATTAAGTTATACAGCAGGTCAATCGTAGCTGGATACGAAAGATCCGCCTTGAGAATCTTTGAAAAATGATGCCAGCATTGCATGTGACCTTGAAACCAGCGGGTGCGTTGTCGAACCAGCTTTGGTATGGAGTTCACTCCTTGCTGAGCCACGTAACTCTCATTGCAAAATGCATTCGTCCAGCCACGTTCAATTAACTTAAGACCGAGATCGAGATCTTCTGTTAGACAATCCGACCATGGAGCCTCTCCCAGATCCTGCAGCGCACTTAGTCGATTGAACTGCCCATTTCCGCCAAGGCCGGAACTCCCGATTTGATGACGCGCTCGCTGAAATATCTCAGTAAACACCAAAAACTCGAAATCTTGCATCCTGCTCAATATTGAACTGGCGGCATTGTACATTCTTACGCCAACTTGAACTGCCGCGACTCTGGGGTTATCGAAATATGGTAAAACCTTAGCAAGTGCACTTGGGGCAAGGCGACCATCTGCATCCACGATGCAGATGACGACCTTAGATGGATCCTGACTCATAATCTGAGTAGAAGCAGTAATCATTCGATAAGCAAAATTAAGCGCTTCACCCTTTCCCCGCCGCGCCTCGGGAAATTCCCGTCGCAATACCGAGACATTGTTGTCAAAATATTGCGATACGACTTCGTAAGTATCGTCGTCGGATGCGTCGTCAATTACAACAATATTTTTGTTGGCATAATCGAGTTCCAATAAGCGCTCAAGGCTCTTCGCAATTACCGAACCTTCATTTAGGCAGGGTATCAAAAAGATAACTTGATAATCTTCACTTATATCTAAGTTTTCGCCGCCATTGTAGTTTGACTTCTTAGTTCTGGAGAGAACAACATATCCTAGACCATAGAGAATTAAGATCGATATCAGTATTGGCGCTATTACATTCACTTGAGATAGCTCTTCCCCGCTTTTTTAATTTAGTTTCCAGATTTTCTATCAGCAAAGATTCCGTACGAAGAGTTGCCGTTCGTGAACCGAGCGTCCCCGGTGCCCTGTGACAACACATTAACACTGGTCGTGGTTCCACTTGAGGTATTCCCGTATGTAGTACCAGATATTTCACCCAATAATGTCTTCGGCTTCACAAACTGGTACCCTAAGCCCTGAATTCCACTTACGATCTGACTCAAAGTCGTAACTCCAAAGTTTGGATCATAGAAAAAGCTAGCTACGCCGTCTCGAACCACAAGATTATCAGCAGCTTCGTTGATAATATCTTGTACTGACCTCGTCGTGTGATTATTTAAGGCCGTTGGTTCGTATTGGCCGAGGTTTTCTGGAACCACAGTCGAACCGTATAGGTCATGAACAGAATAAGGAAAAAACTGACCCATGACTTCGCTATAGTTGACAGCCGACGGTCCTGTCAACTGCCCACCGAAATAGAGTCTTCGATCATACGCCGCAGTATATTGTGACGAACCAAAGAATCGAGAAAATGCCTGGTAATCAACAGACGACGCTGCGTAATGAGGTGCTACAAAAAACTGCGGCCGTCCCAAACCTACTGTTTTGAACTCCCCCAAGCCAGTTTTGATTTCATTTGTCGCAAATGAGTAGGAGTCGCCCGGTATTGGTCCTTCTTCAATAACGTAATCAGAGTTCGGGCAGGGGTAGTCAAACGAGTAGGGAGCGCTGGAAGTCGATGAACATTGAGCGCGATAGAACTCAAAGTCGTCTCCCGATACTGCATCATAGGGGTTTGGAACATTTGAATATTGATGAGTCAAACCCTCCATAACCAAGGTTCCTCCAAGTTGCTTTAGCTGTTTCAAGGTCTGTACGAAGGTCGCCGCCTGGGGAGAAGTTAGCGGGACATTCACGGGAACACCTTGGTTGTATATCCCTAGAGGATCCATGTAGTTGGGAATTACGTTCACGCTAAATGGAATTTTCTGGGAGTGAAAATACTGTCCAATTGCCAGCAATGTCGACGGGGGATCAAATACATTCACGTCCTCGAGTCGCACCATTGCTATATGTGAGCTCGCACTTGGCTCCGTGATGCCCTCAATTAAATCCGCAAGAATGAGATACCGATCGGTCTCGTTCATGTAGGAAATTGGATCTTCACCGACATAAGTTATGTTAGAGGATGAAATTGCCCACGGAAAGCTCGTTGCACCATTTACGCGAGCTTGGCTCTGACATGGAGTAGCAGTACCACTAGAATCTGTACAATTGGCGGTTGCTAAAGTTGTAACCAAGGAAGGATTGGTAATATTTGGCGCAACAATACCACCTGCCAAAAGATTACGAGTAAGATTCGTTCCTTTGTAGGTGACCGTAGCGACGTTATCCTGATCGATATAAGAAGTCGAAGGATCCCAACCATATTGGTTTTCAAAACTTGTTGTTGCTGCCGCTGAGGAATTGTCAAGCTCCCAAGCATTATCACCTAGCCAAAGTACCTTGGTTGACGTTGTCTGAACATCGTTTATAAAAGAGCTTGGAATCGGTTCATTGTAAGTAGTACCCACGTAAATAACGTCGGTAAAATTAGAAATCTCGCCGGGTTGATAATCAGCTACCGGTTGCGCGACAACCATTCCCGAATGCGTCGCCAAGTTTCCGATCGCTTCGGCGTTGACTTGTCCAAGCCAACCCCACGGACCGCTGACGTCATACAGCACTAGCGTTTTGGCCGACAACGAGGAGGTTCCCCATGCAGTCGATCCCGGAGCTAGTGCCGAAAGTTCTTCAGCTAGGGTGCTAGCGGCGTTGGTAGCAGGTAAAGCGTTAATGCTCGCAACATTAAAAGAACCTAAATCACCGCCCTGACCAGGATCTGCGCTTGCGGCACTCGGAATTGTCAATGCAATTGCAAATGCTGAAACTACAACGAAATATCTTCTATGGCGATTATAGCCAAAAAACAGTCCTTTGACAGATAAGGCCTTCATTGCAATCCCTTTTCTTCAGTGCCTTTTCGAAACAAGAATCTTCCTGTTCTCGCTCGCCGAATTTAACTTCCAATATGGTAAAAGTCTTAACAAACTTCGAATACTTAGCGACTAAATAACTTGATCACTAAACCCACTACTGCCAGTCCTACAACTACAAGCGCGTAACCGCCAAGCGTAAAACCGGTAAAAGCTAACGCCGCGTGAACAACACCTGTTGTTTGACTCGCAGCTACCGTGCTCGCCACGCTTCCTAATGTCGTACCTGTGACATTTCCAAGCGTTGTGACTGTTGAACCTACACCAGACATCTTCGTTTATCTCCCGTCTACCTAACAAGTCAAACTTGCTAGTACCACTTTTAGTGGTTTTTCCTCAATTTTCACAAAATTTTCAAAGAATATTGCTAAAGTCATTACACTAAATCGCCGATATACCACACAGAGTAAATATCAGTATACTCTTACCACGTGCTGTGAGCAATCATTTACTCGAATAAAACCAAATTATCATACGTACACGACAAATACGAGCCATCACGTGCAAATGCTCGGATATTGATGCCGAATATGTGCTGCTCGATGCAAGAATAAGTTCTCCCCCAATAAATAACAATATGTTAAATTTATGTTACTTGTCTGCAATTCCGAGAGTGACCAGAGCATCTGGGCCGCTGTATACGTACCACATTTGCACCTAACCACATCAAATAGATTCGATTTTCTTCGCGAGACACACATCAGTAGCACCTGGTCAGAAAGCTTTCACCCTGGGATAATGACCGACCGCGCGCAGAAAAACAGCTAATCTCTAGATTCGTACTTGGATCTATCTTTAGTCGATTATCACAATGAGTGAGGCTTCCAACCCAAAAGCCTCGCCTAACACTACTTCTGGTAAAATCCTCGGAGCAATTACGCCTAAGTTGCCAAGGCCACCAAATGGCATCTTTTACGATTTCAAACGCCACTTATTACGCAAGTTCCCCGTGAGCGATAACCTCGTCATGCATATTCGATGGTCCAAATGATTTTCAGTCGACACGCAGTGTACTCAATCCCCCTGCACCCCCTTTCAACCAAAAGTTCTGCATTATCTGTGCAAATTGTGTAATCAAATTTGCGCAGATTATGCATATCGTGGTACAGCTAGGCATTGTCACCGCTTACTTGGCACCACTAGCGAATTATACAATGAACCTGTGACATATATGAATCGAAAGGCAAAACAATCGTACGCAATTTTAGCGAATTGATCTGATAAAACTTAACGACCAGGTCAATATTCGTTTCGCTTTAGCATTGTGGACCGCGAAAAGATAATGCGCTTGTTAAAATGGTGCAAACTCTCAGTGGCAAAGTTACCTAAAAACAATCATGCAGATAATTATTTTCTGAGCCACGCTTGTGTTGCTTTTAGTCATTTGAAAAAATGCAAATCACCGAACTGCGTACGCGCACAGTTCGGATTGCCCGTCGGTTATCTGGGGTCGAGAAACCTGATTTTTGACCATTGAAGAAGTCACAAACATGGACCGGATGTTCTATGATGCGAGCGGCTCGCCAGGAACACACGTTTGCGAAGACGCATCAAAGTCAGTTGGCTTGACCGACATCGAAAAAAGAAATCTTAGTGCGCTAATAGTTCTGAGCGCAGCACTCCCATCCCCGAACGGATTCGCGATCTTGGCAACCTCGTTGTACTTGACCGGGTCATCTAACAGCTCAGAAACGCTAGACACAATATTTTCAAAGTCTATTCCGACAAGTTTCGCAGTACCTGCCAATACGGCTTCGGGACGTTCTGTCGTATCACGCGCCACCAAGACGGGCTTACCAAGCGACGGTGCTTCTTCTTGTATTCCACCGCTGTCCGTGAGGATAACCTTCGACCCACTCATCAACTTGCAAAAATCTCCATATGGCACCGGTGCAGTAATGATCACGTTTTCCTGTCCCTCAACTCCAGAGCGCATTGCTTTTTGAACCACTGGATTTGGGTGCAACGGGATCACAAAGTCATACGTCGGATATCGTCTGGCCAACGCACCAATTGCCTGTGACACCGCAAACATAGGATCCCCCCATGACTCTCTGCGGTGCATTGTAACTAGTACATAGGGTCGTCCTGAGTTCAATACTGCGGATACTTCAAGTGTCTCCAAAACAAGATCACGCGCTACGACCGACAAAAGAGCGTCAATTACGGTATTGCCGGTAACGATAATCTTTTCGCTGGCAACGCCTTCTAACTTTAGATTATGCGCGGCTATCTTGGTGGGAGCCAAATGGAGATCCGCTAGCACCGTGGTGAGCCGCCTGTTTATCTCCTCTGGGAAAGGAGAAAAACGATCCGAGGTTCGCAAACCTGCCTCAAGGTGGACAACCTTCACTTTCTGAAAAAATGCGGCAAGTGCAAGGGCAAAGGTGGTCGACGTATCACCCTGAACACAAACAACTTCAGGCTTTACCTCAGCAATCACGCCAGACGCGAGCTCAATCAGTCTCGCATTTAGTTCGGCGAGATCGTTAGACGATCGCTCCAAAACTAAACTGTGATCTGCTTTGATATCAAATACGGATAATACTTGATCCAACATTTCAGTATGTTGGCCGGTCGTCACCACAATGGGTTCGAAGTCAGCGCTACCGCGCAGCGCCAAAATTAAAGGGGACATCTTAACAGCTTCTGGTCGAGTGCCAAAGCCAATGAGTACCTTCTTCTTCACCAATTTACTCTTTTCTCAACAACGCGCTGTCAGAATCCATTTACCGTTGCGGTCTACGTAGACTACAATACGTCAGTTGTGTCACAATTTCACTGAATCACTAGTTACTGGGTGCATTTATCGACACCTGAAGTCGTATCGACAGAAAAAATAATTGACTTTACCATGTCAGATGGACCCAATAAAAAGCTTGCAATCGGCTTTAATCCAGGTAGCGAACTATAAATGATTTCTAGGCAACTAGAGGAAGGCAAAACTTGGATTTGGGTTGACCCACTAGGCAAAAGACTAATAGCAAGCGATTCGGCAAGCTGTAGAGGAAGCGCCGGATATAACGCATAAGTAAACCCAATAACTACGCCAGACGATGAGTAGGAGAGATTGGAATATGTATCTCTACCGTCGCCAAGTTTTGGCCAATAATTACCAGGTGCCCTAGGATCCGCCGTGTGATCACTGTTCCATTGTGCGGCCGATGCGCCAAAATTATTCGCGACTTGAGGAAGAGTTGGCGCAGTTGTGGTTGTTGTAATAATTGAAGTAGCTACCCCGCAAGCGCTGTTTTGCGAGCCAGAGTTGCACTTAGCAGTTTTGTTTACAACATGAATTATCGTAGCACACGAGCTCAAACCCACAACGAGGGGGAAAATTGTCATGCGCAAACTCAAACGACTCATGGGCTTTACGCGATCAAAATGAGCCGGGCAGGAGTGATGCACCGAAAATAAACGTAAATATCCACCCGACGAGCGACAAAAGCAATACCGAGATGCCCAATACCTTTTTTGATCTTTGAGCACGATGCAAAAAATAAAGTCCGATCAGACCTGTCAATAAAGCCAAAATTCCAACTCCAATGGCAAGACTCAAGTTTGAACCAAACACAGTTCTTGTAGTACGCAGAGTTGTCGTTCGTTCAAGAAGTGCATTGCTTGCGCTAGAGGACCCGATCGGACTCCCTACTAACTGTGCCACGACAATTAGACGAGTAGACGCTGAAAAAAGCGGATTGCAAGTGGTTAGTGTGAGTACGGCTGCTTTAGACGAAGCTAGCACCGAATTATCGCTTGGCGCTACGACGAGAGAACGTACCACCTTGTAAACAAAGCTTCCTGCCTTAGTAGAGACATTTATTACATCGCCAGGTAAAAGCTTGCCTATGTTATAAAAGGGTGCGCCATATGTAGTTCGATGACCAGCAATGGCAACGTTGCCGACCTGACCAGGAAGAGGAGTTCCTGTATAATGCCCCGGACCCATTATCAGGTCATTCTCGGATGTTCCTTGGACGATCGCACGGTTTAGGCTGATTTTCGGTATATAAATTTCGCCAAGAACCTCGCCGTTGCTCGGCGCAATATATGGGTTAGAAATCTTTTCATTTTGAAATTGCTTTATTAACCGCGTCTGACTTGAAGCGTTTACCAGGTTGGTTCCGACAAGCATAAAACCTATGAATAGCAAAACCACAACAGACATATAGAGAAACACAGAACCAATAAATGCGCCTAGTCGCCTTGCATTTGATGTCGAATGTTGAGGTCTTGGTTTCTTCTCGTTCGAAGGGAAGCTGGAAAAGGAATCGGCAACTTGTACCATGCGCTTGCCTTTCATCTAACATTGAGACTTAATCTAATACAAATTATCAATCGACAATTTGTCTTAGTTTGTTACTCGTAAATCATCGTCAAGCCAAGCTTGGTCATGAAAATATTTACTGAAAATTGTATAGCCTGCCTAATTACAAACAACGGCCTATGGAACTTGGAGACAACATCTTGAACGTCATACTCGCCATTTTAGGTGCGCTACTTTTCGCGACTACAGTTACGAGCGTTCTCAGAACGCTCGTGGTGCCGGGCGGAAGTATCACTCGCATGGCTCGATACTCAGATCAGTTTGTGCTTTTGGTATATCGACTGGCATTGCTAAGCAAAAAAAGTTTTGCATCGCGAAATTCACTTCTTTCCTCTCAACCAGCCGCGGTGCTTTTTGTCACTTTAAGCGCGTGGGCAATAAGCTTTTTGTTTGCCTCTTCTCTAATGCTTATGCCTGTAGTACCAAACTTTGGTAACGCGATTCGCGAAGCGGGAGCATCGTTATTGACCTTAGGGTTCGTTTCGACCAATAAACCTTGGGCAACAGCCGTTGATTTTACCGCCGGCTTCACCGGGCTTATCGTGGTCGCACTCCAAATAGCGTATCTCCCCACTTTGTATAATGCGTATAATCGCCGCGAAACTGAAGTGACTCTCTTAGTAGCTAGAGCAGGTCGTCCGGCATGGGGTCCCGAGGTTCTTCGAAGAAGTCGCATCGGAATTGTGGCGGCTGAACTACCGATTCTTTATCTCGCGTGGGAACGGTGGGCCGCAGAAGTTGCAGAAAGTCACGTTTCGTATCCAAATCTAATTCGATTCAGATCACCTGGTTTTGCCACATCATGGATCATATCATTGCTGGCGGTGCTAGACGCAGCAGCTATGCACTTGGCATTGGCGCCCACAGACGCACCAATGCAGGCACGTCTGTGCATCCAGATGGGATTCACCGCGCTACGACAAATTGGCAGGTCTCTTCGAATATCATTTGATGAGGATCCGCGGCCTTCAGATCCCATTTCTGTCACGAAGGAAGAATTCACTAGAGCGGTTGAAATGTTGCAGAAGGTCGGATTTCCGATTGAGCGAAGTATCGACGACGCGTATAAGCATTTTGCTGGATGGCGCGTAAATTACGAAGGGCTTGCCTTTAGACTTTGCTACCAAATCGATGCTGTACCAGCACCCTGGTCCGGACCTCGACGTTGGAAAACAATTGACATCGACTTTCCGACCATTACGAACCGGACACCAGAAAACCCGGGAGGATAATCTGTAAATGGTGCGGCATTGGCCTTTAATGAATGAAAGGAATTTACAATCGCAAAACTACTTCTTTTTGCCCACCTCCGGGAGATCACCGGGGTTAAAGAAATTGATCTTGAAGGTGAAACTGTAGGCGAAGTATTGAAAGCCGCAAGTGACCAATTTGGAGAAGAATTCAACGAATTATTAGCACATTCAAAAATTTGGGTTGACGGACAGGAAGCTCCTTTAGATAGTACTGTCTCTCGTTTGAGCGAAGTTGCTATCTTGCCACCTGTTTCTGGAGGTTGAACACAAAAGGATTACCCAGTCGTTTGTTCAAGATTTTAATTAGGTCGATAAATTAATACATTTCATAGGAGCCTTGCCTCGTAATCGCTGAGCAAACACCGTGCTGTGCGTCCTTGTGATAACCTAGATTCAGGGCGCCAAGGGCTGAAAGGTACAGAGCCTTGCTCGAGTTCAACAATCTAGTTAAGCACTTCAACTCCGTCATCGCGCTCGATGGCATGAGTTTCGCCGTTCCACCTGGTCAAGTATACGGATTTCTTGGACCCAACGGAGCTGGAAAAACTACCGCGATGAGAGCTGTTTTTGGACTAATTGAACTGGACGCGGGTACCGTTGAATGGAACAGTCGCGAAATTTCGCTGGTCGATAAAAAACACTTCGGCTATATGCCAGAAGAGCGCGGTCTTTATCCAAAAATGAGAATCCTAGACCACCTAGTCTACCTTGCACGTCTACATGGCATTGATCGCGTTCAGGCTGTCAAAAGGGCTCACCGTTTAATTGAGCAACTTCAAATACAAGGCGGTGCATCTGGAAAAATTGAAGCACTTTCACTTGGAAATCGGCAAAGATGCCAGATTGCAGCCACATTGATACATGAGCCAGAACTTATTGTCTTAGACGAGCCATTTTCTGGACTTGACCCGATATCGGTCGAAGCTGTGCGAAATATTTTGACCGATCAGGCGAATTCAGGAAAAACCGTTTTATTTTCTTCACACCAATTAGAAGTGGTAGAAGACTTTTGTGAATCGGTCGCTATCGTCGACCACGGTAGGGTTATCGTTGCTGATCGGGTAGAAAATCTAACTAAGTCGAGTGCATCACTAGTGGTAAAAGTAAAAGAAGATCCAAACGGCGAATATCTCAAGTCGATAAAGGGTCTTTCGGTAACCAAAGGAAACGATGGGAGCTTACAGGTGGAGATCTTAGATGGTGCCTCTCCTCAAGATATATTATTTGCAGCGATACGCGCAGGTACCTTAGAAAAATATGAGTTTGCTCGCAAACCCCTTTCTTCGGTATTCAAGGCCGCGATTTCAAGCGCAAATTCCGCAACAGAAACCGTTTGATCAATTTATCGCCTATCAAGACCTTAGGTCCGACTTAGCGTCGAAATAATTATTAGAAGGTACATTTGCAAAACGAATATTTAGTAGCCAAGCGCGAGATATCCCAAAGAATTGCCTCTAAGGGGTTCCGAGTCGCGACTGGATTAACGATGATAGCAGCCCTGTTGTATGTCATGGTGCCACACATCCTTGCTTCCAATTCGCATCCAAACATTATTGGGGTAGTTAAAACCCAAAGTGTGATAAACAATTCAATTAAGCAGATTTCGGCTATTGCTGGAGTCAACGTCGTCTTTAGAAATTATTCTACCGACACTAAACTCGACAGCGAAGTTAAAAATGGCAGCGTATTCATAGGGGTTCTTGATAACGGATCACTGGCTGTCCGGTCCTCAACAGAATCAAATCAGGCATTTATAATTGCAAGTCAGGTAGCGCAAGTGCTTGGGACTTTAAACGCTTACAACCGTGCAGGGCTGTCAAAGTCACAACGAGAAATCATATCTCATCCCCAAGACCCAAACGTTTTAGCGCTAACTCACACGTCTAGTCGAAGCTCCACACAAAGCAAATCCCAGTATTTCGAACTTATCCTAATGTATGTGTTGCTCTCACAATATGGTGCCTGGGTTATGTTGGGCGTTATCGAAGAAAAATCTACACGTGTTATCGAAGTCTTATTATCGGTGCTAAAACCTGTTGAACTACTTGCCGGCAAAATCATGGGGATTGGAGTTGTGGCTCTGCTCCATGCAACGTTGCTTATTGCGTCTTTAATCGCTGGTCTAAACATCATAGGATCATCGCCAAGTAGTCTTATTTCGGGATCTTTATTGATAACAGGACCAACGTTTTTCGTGATTGGCTTCGCACTTTATTGCGCAGTTTTTGCAGCTGTTGGATCCACGGTGTCACGCACAGAAGACGCACAAGCAGTTAGTTTTCCAGTTGCCCTACCAATGCTTGTGGGTTATATTCTTGGGTTTGTTTCCATTGCCCAGACAAGTCCATCGGAATGGATCAAATTGGCCGCTTTGATTCCTGGTAT
Source organism: Actinomycetes bacterium (assembly GCA_021785005.1). GTDB lineage: Bacteria > Actinomycetota > Acidimicrobiia > Acidimicrobiales > Acidimicrobiaceae > Acidithrix. The sequence goes on along the minus strand of JAJYGT010000028.1, from coordinate 307 downwards.
TTCGCCATTTCTCGCACCAGTACTCTTAGCTCAACAATCGATATCGGTTAGTTATTTTCTTTTGTCTGTCGCAATGTCAATCGTGAGCACATTTTTTATAATTCAGTTATCTGCAAAAATTTATCAGGCCTCAATCCTAAAAATCGGATCACGCGTGAAATTGCGCTCTGCTTTTGCCAAATAGCCACAATCAACGTAAAACAAAATCGGCTCTTATGACATAGATGTGGATCTCCAGAGCCCCCGAATCGAGGAGTAATCCCAGTACAAGCTTGGTTTTCAGAGATTAAATAACTCCACAAGAAAC
>JAJYGT010000109.1 GCA_021785005.1 Actinomycetes bacterium | reverse complement strand
TTGCTGAGGAAGCGTTTATACGATCTGTTTCGTTTCTTGAACTAGAACTGAAATTCTCCATGGCCGAGATCCTTCTGTGGCTAAACATGTTTTGGAGAAGAACCATAGCTACGGCATTATCCAAATTTTGTTGTCTATCTTCCCGTCGGCAGATTCGATGCATTTGTTAAATGAGATTCAGATAAGCAAGCTCCATTAACGATGACCTTTGAACAAGTGGTGTTTGCTGTCTCGTGGCTCGAGTCAGCATGCCGGAAAAGTTAGGTCTCGGTTTTTTGATTCGTTTCCAGTTCGTTGGTAAAACGAACCAGGAGCGAAATCAAAGATGAAATCTCGTCATGGTTCCAATGGGTTACTACTAGTTCGATTTTTTTCCTACGTGCCTGAAAAGCTATATCAAGGACTTGCCGTCCATCGGCGGTTAGCGCAATTAGATAGGCTCTCGCGTCACTTGGGTCTTCGCGCCTTTCAACCAGGTTTTGTTTTTCTAATTTCTGTATGTACCGTGAAACTGTTGAATTATCTAATCCGAGTTGGATCGCTATTTCACTTGGGCGTAAAACAGGGTTATCTTTTAGCGGTGAAAGTTGCCAAAATGAGTTTATGTCTATGTCTCTGGCGAGGTATGTGCTGGGTATTTTGATCTTGCGTAAAGCGCGCCCGAGACGTGATAGAGCACCCTCAAGTTCGACAATACCGAAGTCGCGCGGATCGTCCGTTTTATCCTGTGACATCGTCTTTAATCTCTCGCATTTAAATAATCGATTGACGCTAAAAGTTTATTAGAACTTGTACTGGAATTGACGCAGGACAAGTTCAACATTTAGTGTAACCGAAGGACGTTTCTACTAGTTGATACGGAGCTAGTTGAGTTAAATTAGATTCTTAAAAACAGTCTGGAGGTTTAATATGATTATGCCTTTCAATGAATGCGCCAAGACGCAAGATTTCGGCCTCCCTGTAGCGTCTACCATGAATCTGAATCGATATTGGAACGTTGTCATGACTTAGTCCGATTGGAACGTTAAGTGCTGGTATTCGAAGTAAATTGGCGAATGATGTATAAGACACCCAATCAGGAGTTTCCTGTGAATTTATCAGCGGCATTGAATCTAGTACTGGGGCTATTCCCGCCGTTGTTGGCGTGATAAGGACAGTGGCTTCTCCCAAAGTTTCAAAGTAGGCGCTAGATAGTTCCCAGGCCCTATCGAGGGATCGGACGAAATCGGTGGCGCTCATGCGAGAGCCTTGGAGAATTAGGTTTTGCAGCCCTGTTTCTAAAAGGGAAAACTTTTCTGAAGGAACTAGGTGCCCAAAACTGCGAGCGAGATATGCACTAGCGAGTTTTTCCCAACTGTAATATGGGGGCTCGCTAAATATCTGAGGAATATCTATTACTTCGAAACCAGCGTTGTCTAAGAAATCAATGAGTTGGTCGAAGTGTAAAAGTATTTCATGATCCGTAGTCCAGTAGCCTAAATTTCGACTTACAGCTATTTTTGTTGAGTAGTCAGGCACGGTTGCCTCGGGTGACCAATCGTTGGTCTTCTCTAACGCGGATAACATATCCCGGTCATCGTGCTGGATTGCGATATCATATAGCCACGCCGTGTCTAAAACGGTGCGGGCCATGGGTCCTGCGGTAGCTAACTCCCACCAGTTGGGTGGATGTTGGATCCCACCTGGAACTTGGCCAACAGAGGTTTTCAGTCCCGCTATCGCACAACATGCAGCTGGAATTCGGATTGATCCTCCGCCGTCGGATGCTGTGCCAAAAGGAACTATGCCGGCCGCGACGCCAGCAGCTGTCCCTCCGGAAGATCCACCGGGCGTTCGGTCTTGGGCATATGGATTTCTGGTATGACCAAAAAGGGCGTTATCGGTAGTGGCCTTCCACCCGAATTCAGAGGTGTTGGTCTTGGCGATTGGTATGGCGCCAAGGTCGCTAAATCGCTGTACCAGCCGCGAATTTGCCATGGCCGGTTTGGGGTTTGAGAAATATTTGGATCCATAGGTGGTCACGTAACCAATTGCATCCTCTAGGTCTTTGACGGCAAATGGAATTCCGGCAAGGGGGTGGAGAACCTCGCGTCTGGCCCGCTTTTCGTCTATCAGCCTGGCGCTTACCAAACTCGCATCGTCGTTTCGGGCTATGATCGAATTTATACCTGGATCGATTTTGTCGATGCGGCTCAAGAAATAGGTTACTACTTCATAAGCGGAGATATTGCGAGTGATCAACTGCTTGCTCAGTGTGCGAACCGAAAGTTGGTGTAACTCCATCTCTCTTTTCTAATGCAATGTCTTTTAGATCCGACCCCAAATATTATTGATTTGTGCAAACCGCACTTGTGGGAGTCAAACCCAGGTTCATTGGAGCAATTTTATAACCGACACATTTAGGTTTTTGTTGAGAAGCGTGATTTCAATGCAAGAGTATGGTCTTTGAATCATTTGAACTTCGCTAAAATCAAGCGTTATTGACAGGCTTTGGGACACTGAATGCTGGAATGTCGGTAGGGAACGGAGTTCAAAATGCATAACTTTGATCAAAAAGCCCAAGAGTTGGCTCAACAAATTATTGAGTACTCTTTAAATAGAATTTCAATGACCCCAATGCCTTTGGATGGACCAAAGTCGCCTCTGGAACTGGCAAAAATGTATGGGTCGAACATCACGGCGGCTGGAATTGGTGGAGTAGAGGCTCTTAGACGCTTTAGCGAAGGTTACGCTACTGCGACCCTGTCGTCGGATCATCCACGATTTTTAGCATTTGTTCCTGTCGCACCTTCTAAAGCAGCTACCTTGTTCGACCTTGTCGTTTCGGCTTCGAGCATTTCTGGTTCCACCTGGATTGAAGGTGCTGGAGCGATATTTTTGGAGAACGAAGCGCTCGGGTGGTTGGCATCTTTGGCACATCTTCCAACCGGTGCAGGCGGGACGTTCGTGTCGGGTGGGTCGGCCGGAAATCTATCAGGCTTAGTCACGGCTCGTGAAAAGGCAAGAAGACTTGGAAATCTAAATGACAAAGGCGCGATCCTTGCTTCTAGCGACGCACATTCGTCAGTGGCGTTAGCGGCGCGCATTTTGGATGTCGATGTAATTTTGGTGCCTGGCGACGAGAACGGAAAGCTTACTGGCCGAGCGTTGGAAGATACATTTAAATCATTGTCGGAGCGGGATCAAAAGCGAATTTTCGCGGTTTCGGCAACGGCCGGAGTGACAAACACCGGCCTTGTTGACGATTTAGTATCAGTTTCAGATTTCACCAAGAGCAAAGATCTGTGGCTTCATGTAGATGCCGCATATGGCGGTGCTGGACTTTGTTCGACTAAGGTCCGCCACCTTTATGATGGTATTCAAAATTCTGACTCGTTGATAATCGACCCGCATAAATGGCTGTTCGCACCGTTTGACTGTGCTGCGATTTTGTACCGCGATCCTTTGGATGCTGCTTATGCCCTAACTCAAGAGGCATCTTATCTAGATGATGTGAGTCAAGATAAAGACTGGAATCCTTCGAGTTTTGCATATCATCTAACCCGGCGAACTCG
>JAJYGT010000024.1 GCA_021785005.1 Actinomycetes bacterium | reverse complement strand
ATTGTTCGATTCCGAATCGACTGGTGAGTGTGACTCTACCCTTAGCTATGCAAATCTTGTTGGAATGTACCGTTTCGACGAGTCAAAGACGTATATTCCACTAATGGTGTTTGTGTGACCTAACCAACTTGTATCATCCTAACGGTTGACTCGCTGAGTTTATGTTTGGGGCTATTTATAAGAGTTAGCCCACACTTCTTTGAACCTACTGCATTAGAAAATTTGTAATGAAGATATTAGAGATTTCGTTTTTCCCAGTCGCCTGTTTGACAATCGCGTTGAATGAGGTCATGAGTTGCGCTTTGAGCTGATCTTTTGCGGCTGGCGCTAGCAGTTGCGAATATGTCCAAGCAGACAGGTCGATGATGGCAGTGTTTGTCATTTTTTGCTGAAGAGCCGAAACGTCTGCAGGGAGCGCACCAACTATAAGCTGAAACGACATTGTGATTTGAATTAGATGTCCATCTGAAAGATTTGTTGTTATTGAGGGAAAGCTAACAAGGGGTCCAACAATGGGAGGAACAAAAGCTGCTTTGTGATGGGGTTTAGGTGAGAGAATCGTAAACGCGGCGAAACCTCCGCCTCCTGCGACCATTAGAACTAATAGAGCGATGATAAGAATTTTGATCTTACCGCCTTTTTTTTTGCTCTTTGAACCTTCTTTTTCTTCTGGTTTTTTAACTGCAGTCGCCATGTCAATCCTTGCGCGCTCTACGCCGTAGCCAAATCATTTATGTGTCTGGCTAGACGATACTCAAATCCTTTGATGAATTGTTATCGGAGAGTTTGAATAATCTCCTTAGTGATTTCGACGGATATTATCCGCAATTACAAACATGAAAGGCTTCGTTATGCAGATAAAGGTATTTTTGCAAAAGTTATCTCGGCAAGATTTCGATTCCTATTTGGTAAATCTGCGACGCAAGTCACACGGGGGCGAGCGATATGTAAGTACCGATAAGGTTTTTAGCTTTGTTGCCACGGCAATAAGAACAGTCGCAGGTAGCGGCGACGCTAGCGCTTATCGTTAATTTGAATTCGCTTTTGTGGGCCATCGACTAACACCCTGTAAAAATCAGTGCCCATTCGGTAAAATAAATTATTTCGAGGCGTGCAAACAATATGTTTCCAACTTGGCCGAGGGTGCGGGAAACGGTTTTAAGCGCGGCTCTAATTGCCTTTCCAATGGTGTAAATTGAGATGACTGGTCGTGTTTAACCTCCCGCGATTGCCCCTAGAAAAATAAGAGGTTCGCTACCAGTTAGAACTTCGTTCGGCAAAAGGCCATTTAATGGTATTGTTGACAGGTCTTGTTCGCAGGCAAATATACGTACGAATGGCCTTCGCGTCTGGGTTGCGCTATCCCAAAGAGTTCCGATCAATTCAGGGTACAACGATTCAAGTGCCAATAGAACATCAACCACAGTCTTTGGTGAAGCGTCAGCTAGTTCTACCTCTTTGTCGATCGAAGCAAGGATTCTCAGTTGTGCGGGTAATATGACTCGAATCAAGTAATGACCTGGGCTTCTACGGACAGTATCGCAGGAAAGTTGGCATTGATCACTTCCCAAGCGTCCCCTTCAGTAGAGGATACGTACAGTGTTCCTCCGGTAGTCCCGAAGTAGATACCACAAGGATCCAATTCGTCCACCGACATTGCGTCTCGAAGAACGTTTACGTAGCAGTTAGATTGAGGCAAGCCCTTGGAAAGTGGCTCCCAGTCAACGCCGCCACTCTTAGAGCGATAAACCTTTAGGGATCCGTCAAGCGGGAAATGTTCGCTGTCGCTCTTGATGGGAATTACATATATTGTCTCTGGCTCACGAGCGTGGATATCCACTACAAATCCAAAGTCGGTTGGCAGGTTTCCGCTTATTTCGTACCAGGAATCCCCTTTATCGTCGGACCGCATCACATCCCAGTGTTTTTGCATGAACAAGACGTTTGGAGAAGTTTGGTGTCGCGCGATGTGGTGAACGCAGTGTCCCACCTCTGCGTCTTCATCTGGGATATAGTCCGATCGAAGCCCCTTATTGATGGGAGTCCAGTTGCTTCCTCCGTCGAAGGTACGAAACGCACCGGCTGCTGATATGGCTACATAAATCTCTAAAGGGTTGTCTTTATCGATGATAATGGTATGAAGGCACATTCCCCCGGCGCCAGGCTGCCACAAAGGTGCACTCGTATGACGTCTTAGCGCAGGTAGTTCACTCCAGCTATCGCCTCCATCATCACTTCTAAAGATGGAGGCATCTTCTACACCTGCAAACAATGTATCAGCACTTTCGTGAGAGGGTTCAATATGCCAGACCCTCTTGAATTCAAAAGGCTTTGACGAACCGTCAAAGAACTGATGTGTTCCGGGATCCCCGTCGTAGCTGAATTGGTTTCCCACGACATTCCACGAGATCCCCCCGTCGTCTGAGCGTTGCATGGTTTGTCCAAACCAGCTACTTGACTGTGATGCATAGATGCGATTTGGGTTCACGGGAGATCCTTTTACGTGATATATCTCCCATCCTGCAAAGTACGGACCTGGGATGTTCCAGTTGCGTCTTGCACCGTCTGCTTCGCAGATAAACGCACCCTTTTTGGTCCCGACAAGAACTCTGACTTTTGACATTTCCCCCCAAACGCTTGAGTTCTAAATGGTGTCATTTTGTATGTGCATTCGAGATCTAGCTACGCACTATAGCTATGTTATCATGCTGTCTGCTAGAATTTCCAACCTTTCTTGCAATCGCAAATATTGCTAGAAATCGTCTTGGCCGAGATTTGTTCGACAGTTGTCTCGCTTACGGTCTATGTTGCGACCTTTTAGGTTATTTCCGGGTTGCGAGAATCCATAAACCGTAGCTCTTGTTACACCTCGATTGCGTACTCGCACATGAATGTAAACCCCGATATTATCGTAAAGAATCTCACCATGATGTGCCGGTAGCGCCCCTATTGATTCACGCACGACGCTGGCGCGGTCGCTCGACAAACCTTTGTAGTAGAATCATCGCCGTTGTAAGGTTGAGAACTCCGAGGATCGCAAAGCCTACACCTGCCAAAAATCCAAATCGTATAGAGACGAGCGCGCCAAACAGAGAACCTACTATCTGGCCTACATAGTACGTCATAGGGGCGATTCCGTCATGGTGAACGTCGCTATGCCAGGTCAACCTAATTCTAAGTCTTTCGCCACGCTGATGTCGCCACACGGATACGACGAACAGGGCAGCAATGGTACTAAGCGTGGCGGAAATACCGATAGTGGACATCGTGGACGAAACTTTGAGTCCAAATAATCTGAACAGCCAACCTGCGAGAACTCCGGCCATGGTACCACCATCTACAATGAGAACTAACAGTTCACGCTGCCTGTTGCTAATTGACTTATCCATTTAGTTGGCCTTTTGCAAATTGTTGACTCGGCATCATCTGGAAACCGAATGACGCTCATGCTCTATTTGAATGCTCCCGCGCCGCCGTGCTGAACCTTGATGCGAACGAATACAAAGGCATCCGCATCTGTACGCGCAGCTATATATTGGATCTATTACCAGACCCACGTTAGAAAACCAGATGTTACGCAACTGAAAACGGCGCCATCTGGAGAGAAGGCAGCACCAGCCGCATCCCATA
>JAJYGT010000035.1:14053-17197 GCA_021785005.1 Actinomycetes bacterium | reverse complement strand
CTTGTGCCACCACCTGCGAGCGCAGTAGAGGACTTGAAACAACTGATTCCATATTCAGCGGTTGGAAATCCGATCGACTTCACTGGGCAATTCTTGAACGACGGAGAACTTGCTAGCAAATTCCTACAACGGGTCTCCCTGGCTGGAGGATATGACGCTTACGTAACTTTTTTGGGTCACACGACCCTATCGGATGATCTCGCCCGTAATGCGCTTGCGACGATAGCGGAACTGGCTGACCAAAATTCAGAACCCCATTTTGTCGTGGGAATGATGTCTGACGTGATGTCAGAGATGCTTCGAAGTCACAAAGTTATGGTTTTTTCTAGCCCTGAGCGTTGCATTCGAATTATCGGGGCGATGAGAGATTTGGGCGCGCGATTTCATAAAACCCTAAACTCAGCGGGGTTGAAAGAGATAATTCACATCAAAGTGCCAGGATATGATGGCTTGAATTTTGCGAAGTACGGGCTGGGCCCGATACCCGAGTTGGAATCGTTGAAGATTGTTTCAGAAATTGGCATCAATGCAGTCGATGTCATGAGAGCTTCAACCCCTGAACAAGCTGCTCAATGCGCCGATCAACTTGGGTATCCAGTGGTATTGAAGATCGAATCTCCGCAGGTGCTCCACAAGAGTCGGGTTGGAGGAGTACGCACTGATCTTCGTAACTCCGCCGAAGTCGTAAGTGCGGCATATCGAATGTTAGGTCGGGTCAGTTCGAAATCGCCCGGTGCTACGATTATTGGCTTTGTTGTCGAACCGTTCATGACCGGAGGTTTGGAGTTTATTATTGGTGCAAAGCACGATGAATATTATGGTCCAGTCGTTGTAGTCGGAAGTGGAGGTGTGCTGGCTGAATCTATTGGAGACGTGGTAACAATTGTTCCCCCTATCGATTTCGAAGTCGGTTTTTCGGCAATTAGACGGACGGCGATTGGGAGAGCGGTTACTAATGGTAATTTTTCGAATCCTTATGATATCACGCCAGTGGTCGAGGCACTTACCAAGCTTTCACACGCAATTGTGGCGCTACCCCAGATGGAGCAGATCGATATAAACCCCTTAGTTCTGTATTGCGTGCCCGCGACAGCGTTTGCGCTAGATGCGTTGGTAATTCTAAAGTCCTGACTAGAGAGTCGTTGTTCGATTGAACTTTCGATGCCGTGACGCAGATATTTGGCATCAAAGCACCGGCAGAATAGATGATTGGGAAAATCTCCTGGTAATAAAATAGTGATGGTTGAGCTGGTAGAATGGTTGGCAGACAGAGCGCTATACCAACGAACGAAAGCGAGCTAATTGTGAGTGGACGATCTTTAAATATAAAAAGGGCGTCTCAAAGCTCTTGCGTGCAGCGGTTAATAGCTCAACGTCGCTTGTCGAGATGGATTTTAAACCATAAAGCGAACACCGAGGGTCTACTTGGCGCAAATTGATTTGTTAACCGCGTGTTCTGACAAGGATAGACGAAAGATCTCAGATTGCACAGTAACACAAGGTACGGGAGTGTGTGATTTCAAGGTATGAAACTATTTTGAATGATCTAGAAGCGCAGCAGAGGGGAAACCTAATATGCGTTGCTCGGATCGAGTATTGTCTTCAATTCAATAGTTGAATTAATAGTTGGAGTTGATCTGAACGGTACACTCATTATTTTCCAGATCTTAGGTGTAGTTCCTAAACTTTCGATTCGTCAGAACCACCTTGTTTATGCTAGCGGTCGGGACATGATAAATGGAGAATAACGAAGAAAGTAACCGGAGGAAGACCGAAGCCTCCACAAACACTATTCGTGTGCTTGTAATTACCGCGTGTGCCTGGGCAGGCCTGTTGTTGGCTTTGGCGTTCATCTTTCATCCCGATGCATATCAGATCCAGACAAATGTCACAGCGACATCTATAGTCACCACTGGGGTTCAAAATTCAAATGTCATCTCATCGAACGGGGGAGCATCAGGTATTTACAACGAAGGGAAAGCATCCCCAGTGTATTCTTCGGCGCCTCCTAAGTCCAAAACCTCTTCGCAGGGTTTCGATCCCCTGCTCGAGGTGCTAGCAGTCGTGCAGGCTATCTTGTGTGTGCCTATTGCAGCAATTCTTCTCATGCCGAATCTAGGGGTGTCGAGGCGATTATGGAAACTTGCGATGGTACTTTCGATATGTTTACTCCTGGAAATGTTAGCTGGTACAGTGATGATACTCGATCCAATAATCGCGGCTCCCGTGGGGATACTCTTGGTTATGGCGTGCATTAAATCTAACCCCAAGAGCGTAAGGCAGTATCCACCGCCAAACTACGATTGAATTATACCAATATGGCCGAATTGTATTGAATCAAGGCCGAATTTGCTTTCCAAACTTATGGAAAATCTACCAGAAAACAATCTCGACCTGTGATTCGATTGATAACTGACCGCTTTTGCAGTTGGCCTATGCTTACAATTGAACTTTCTAGGTTAAAGAGCAAGGCGCGCAAGTGGCGGGTGCCAATCGGCGTTACATACGCAGGCGATTATGCAAGTCGCCTGCGACTAGTCGAGTTGCAATACTTAAGGTCGTCTAATTAGTGCCCCGGGGCTTTTGAGATCCGCTTAGTTGACGTGTATCTTTGGACGGTAGTTGGACTGGGAACGCTGGAATTTTGCGTTTTGCAATGGGTATGATTGTTTTAACGGGACTAATATAAACAAAATTTATAAGGTTTTAGCGCTAGTAGTGTAGAAGTTGGAAGTGGCATTTTTTGTACTGCTAGCGGAGCATTTTGCGCTGTGGCATAAAAGTCGACACTTTCCAAAGCGTCGAGCATGATTCTAGCAAATTGTTTGAGCCTACTATTTGGACAAGTAGATGCGATTTTGCGGTCGACAGACGCACTTAAAGCAATGACAACACGAGCTGAGATGTGCGTTACTTTCAAAGGTTTGCGCTAAATCCAGATGAGCTCGTCGCGATTCTTGACAACTTTGACATTCACTATGACTAACAGTGCGCTGCGGCCAACAGTGGTCTAGAGCGAGTACGGCGCAGACCCAGGATTGATATGACAGCCCGCGGCTCTCCTTGCGGTCGGTTTGCTATTCACAAGCCGCGTTTGCACGAGAGACTCACGATCAAATGGTGAGTGGCCGAGGTTATCCGCGA
>JAJYGT010000035.1:0-14043 GCA_021785005.1 Actinomycetes bacterium | reverse complement strand
GCGATTTACCTTGCCAAAAGAGATGTTTCGGAATTATTGGCAAGAAACGTACGTCGCGATAATCTCAAAGCAGTCTAAGTTTTTCAAGGCAGGGTTTGAATGATTATTGCTCCAACGCGTCTTTACGGTTCGGGGATCAGTGAAACTACAACTTTCTTGCAGTATCCGTGGTGGACGCGCGCCAACGCGAGAAGCAGGTAGGTGGGCTTGTAGCCCAGACACTGACAAAGATCGCGATATGACAGCTTTGAGTCAAGATCATTTGGATAGGTCGACGTGGCACGAGTATCGACGATTGGGAAGCTCTGCATGGCTGCGCCAAAAGGAAATGTAGCTGAAAGTTTTTTAGTACGAGGATTTCGTTCTAAGCTCACTTTATTTCCTACCTTGACGAGTGCAATTGATGGAAAATTACCCTCGAGTGTGGCGTATGAAATCGATGGACCGCGTTGACCGAGAAGTTGAGTGGAATTAGAGGCAATGTTGTGATCTAATAATGATCTTATTTTTCGCTTGGGGACTGCAGCGACGCCGGTAGTTATGTTATTTGCAAAGACTAGTTCAGGCCGGGCAAGGTCATAACCATGATGTATCACTGCGACCGCTGTATGCGCAGTCGCAAACATGGGAACTTTGTCGAATGAGCGCCGGTCGTCGACTTCAATCCGACTTATATGCTTTTTCTGAGTGTCAATGCCAAATATTTCTGAACCAAGGCGCCCTAAAGCGACAATAGTGATGCCTTCGGATTGTTGATTGTCAGACGCCATCATTGTTCCTGATATGTTTTTCGTGGGTTAAATTTGCTTCAAAGAATTCGATCAATACAGTTTATGGGTAAATTCGCGTTCAAGGATTGACGATAACACATCAGGCGAGTCAGTTGGCGCAAAACAAGTGGAGTTCCGACAGACGTATGCAAATTGATCCTTACGAGCCGCCCAGGTTTCATCTGGAGTGCTTGGATTAAACGTAAAGATGGCGCTTGGAAGATACCGACTCTTTGCAACCTGGAGAAGCGCACTTTGTTCTTTCGGTATCGCAATTTCAATAATCCCAAGTTCCTGCTTGGCAATTTCTGCGATGAGGATTGGAAAGGCGTGAGGATGATTGCTCACCAATTGCGCAAAGCTGTCCAAAAGGGCTTTTGCAGTTTTAATGATTTCTGGGTTATTTGTTAGGTGGCCAAGCAAGAAAAAGTTTTGAACGGCATACGCGTTCGAGGAGCCGTATGCTGAGTCGAACAATTCTGTTGGACGCACTACCAGATGTTTAGAGGAGTTTGCTGTCGTAAAAAAGCGTTTCGTTTCGGGATCGTAAAACTCAGTGATTATGGTTTCGTAAAGGCTGAGCGCTGATTCTAATTTCACCGACGATCCGTCATATTGGGCTAATGCAAGGGCGGCGCCCAGCATCTGTACATAGTCTGCGAATATCGCCGGAGGAGCCTGTGTTTCGGGGTCGTTTGTGGCAACTCTTTGGCCAGCAAGGCCAAAATTTGCTTTTTGATACAACGCCTCGAAAGCTTGGTTTGCGATAATTAAGTAGTCCTGTCGATCGAGGTAAAAACCGGCTTCAGCCAGGGTTGTGATAAACATTGCGTTCCATTCGACCACCGCTTTGTCATCTCGGGGCAACAAAAAGCGCGCCAGGCGGTAGTCGTAAAGTTTTTGAATCGCATTTTCCATGGTCGAAGTTATTGATAAATCACCGCGCTTAGGGCGATGTAAGATGTTTTGTCCTTCGAAATTTCCCCCTTTGGTTGCCCCAAAAGTTTGACAAAACTCCTCTAAATCAGCTTCACCGACAACGCGTTTTAGTTCTTCGAGGTCAAAAAGGTAAAATAGACCCTCTTGTCCCTCAGTGTCAGCGTCGAAACTCGAACAAAAAAGCCCATCGTCACGTCTTAATTCACGCAATACAAAGTTTATGGTTTCGATGGCGGCTCGACCATAAAACTCGTTGTTGGTGACAAGTAGAGCACGGAGAAATAGGCGAGCGTTTTGCGCTTGGTCGTATAGCATTTTCTCAAAATGAGGCACCATCCAAAAAGAATCAGTCGAATATCGAGCAAAGCCGCCTCCAACCTGGTCATATATTCCGCCTGATATAACTGAATCCAGGGTCAGGGTTAATGCGCTTATCAGATCCTCATTGCCGGTCATTTGGTACAAATCCAACACCGAGATCCAAAGATGTGGTTGGAGAAATTTTGGTGCGCGTCCTATTCCACCCCACTCATTATCTACGGCCTTTAAAGTTGTATCAATGAAAGCTTGTACTGAGGTGCGGTAATTCAAGGTCGTAGATTGACCTTCGATCAAAGGTACAGACCCTCGTATTTGCAAAGAGTTTAGAACTGCCTTTCCTCTTTCTGCTATCTCTGGGCGACTGTGGCGATACACTTTAGCGAGTTCTTCTATTACTCGGGTGAAGCTCGGAAGTGAGGTACCCTCGTGTGGTGGGAAGTAGGTTCCGCCGTAGAATGGAACTCCGGATGGATCCAAAAACACGCTCATCGGCCAACCCCCACTACCGGTCATGGATTGAATTGCTTCCATATATACGGCATCGACATCGGGGTGTTCCTCTCGATCGACCTTGATGCAAACGTAGTTTTCATTCATGAATTTTGCCACTTTTACATCTTCAAAGGTCTCGTGTGCCATAACGTGACACCAGTGGCATGCAGAATAACCAATCGACAAAAATACAGGAACATCTCGGTTTTTGGCTTCGAGGAAGGCGTCATCACACCATGGCCACCAATCAATCGGGTTGTTGGCATGTTGTTTGAGATACGAACTCTGGGAATCACCTAGTCGATTTATACCCACATCTATCTCCAATGCGAAATTCTTTCCAACACTTTGTTGTAGTTTGAAGTTTAGGTTTGTTTGCGTTCGCCTGAGTAGTGAAGGTACTGTCTAACCAGAAATTCAAGTCAGACAATCAGAGCTATGGTCAAGAGTACAACTTGTTGTTGATTGAAAATTTATACAGACTGGGTGACGTGTGATGAATATCCGTTTTGACGATAAGGTAGCGGTAGTAACCGGCGGATCACGAGGCATTGGATTTGCGATCGCCCTTGAATTTGCTTTTGCTGGCGCGAACGTTGTGCTCGCGTCACGTGGCGAAGAAGACCTAAACAATGCCGTTGAAGAGATTAAAAAACAGGCAGGTAACGATTCTGTCATCGGGCACTTGTGCAACGTCGGGAAAGAAGCCGATGCGAAAGCGCTTATAAAAGCAACGGTTGACACATTTGGTCGAGTAGATGTCTTGGTAAATAATGCGGCGACAAATCCATATTTTGGTCCCATGTTAGATATAAATGAGAATCAAATGCAAAAGATTTTCGATGTGAATGTTCGGTCAGTTCTATCTTTGTCAAATGCTGCCAGCATGCTCGCCTGGCGAGATGACTCGTGCCGCGCGTCAATTGTCAATGTAGCTTCGGTGGCAGGTCTTTCTGTTTCAAACGGAATTGGATTTTATGGAGTATCAAAGGCTGCACTTATTCAACTTACCAAGCAGCTTGCTCACGAGCTTGGTCCCAAGATTCGCGTGAACGCTATTGCGCCCGGTCTTATAAAAACGGATTTTTCACGACCCTTGTGGGAACAACACGAAAAGGAATTAGCTAAAACGCTTCCAATGCGAAGGATTGGCGAGCCCGGTGACGTAGCAGGTGCTGCATTGTTTCTCGCTAGCGATTATGCCAACTGGATCACGGGTGAGGTTGTCGTGGTAGACGGAGGAGCCTTAGTGCACGCTGTTATTTAGAGTTTGGATAATTTCTTTTTTTCGTACTTTGCCTAACTGAGTTTTAGGCAGTTTCTCCACAATCGTGAGTCCTCTCGGTGCACAATAATGTGGTAAGGTGTTCCGCACTCGGTTTTTGATCTCATCAAGGCTTGGCACTGCACGATCTGTATTTGGTACCACGACCGCCCAGGGTATTTGTTCGAATCTGTCGTTGTCCAATCCGACAATAGCTACTTCGGATATGCCCGACATTGAGGCGATTATTTCTTCGACGTCAAGGGGGAATATTGTTTCACCACCGGATCGAATAACGTCAGCAATTCGTCCTTTTACCGATAGCTGGTCGTTTTTTAGTGTTCCAAAATCGCCTGTGTGAAAGTAACCCTGTTCGTCGACGAGAGGATCTCCATTGCGGTAGCACTTTGCAAGAATGTCACCGGATATTAAAATTTCTCCAATATCACTGATCTTAATCGATACGCCTTCAAGGGGTCGACCGTCATAGACACAACCCGAGCCGGTTTCAGTGAGACCATATGTCACATGAGCGTTTGCTGGTGTGTTTGTCGGTGGTCGACCGCCTCCAATAATTAACGCTTCGAAATCACTGGGATCTATGTGATTTAGGTTCGCCCGGACAATTGGCATGTAGGTCTTTTTTTCTCTGGCCAACTTGGCAATTTCAGAATAATCGAATCTCTTTAATACATTGATCTCTAATTCAAGAAACGATGCTTTAGTAATGGTCGAAAATCCTCCAATATGCACTAGTGGTAGCGCATTGAGCCACTGTCCGTTACCTTTTTCCACGCCCAAGTAATTTGCAGTAGCTAGTGCGGAAGTTAGCAATGACGTATGCGTGTGCACCATTGCTTTTGGAGTGCCTTGAGTTCCAGACGTTGCAATGACTAACGCGGCATCTGAAGGAAGATCAACAACTCGATTTCTGAGTGTATGTTCTTTTTTTTCACTAACGACCACATCTGGATCTAATACATCGAGCATGGTCTTTAGGTATTTGGCGGGAAATGTTGGGTCGAGGACGGCTACTGCGTTTCCGTTGTTCCAAATGTCAAAGATCTCAGACACAAGTGCGTTCGATTGTGGTTTACACAGAGCAATTAATTTTGACATTTCTCTATCAAACTAGCAATTTGTGGGATTTATTGCGCGTTGGGCTAATTTGTATCACTTGCACACGTGATAGGTAAGCTTTGTGATTCACAGGTTTTTATCGACTGGTACTCGAGTGATCCAGTGTGCTAATGAGGTTAGAACCACTCTAAGGAGCGCGATGAAAGAGATTGAATGGTCCACGCGGGAGACCTTCAAGGATATAAAGTATGAATTTTGCGACGGAATTGCCAAGATAACCATAAATCGGCCAGAAGTTCGCAATGCGTTTCGCCCTCAGACTTTGTTCGAACTGAGTAGCGCGTTTGATGCTGCTCGAAATGACCCCGAAATCGGTGTTGTTATATTTACCGGTGAGGGTGATTTAGCATTTTGCTCAGGTGGTGACCAGCGAATTCGTGGAGATGATGGTTACATCGGGTTTGATCATCTTGGTGAAGCTGGAATAGGGCGTTTGAACGTATTGGATCTTCAGATGCAAATAAGGCGCTTGCCAAAGCCAGTGGTGGCGATGGTAGCGGGATACGCAATAGGCGGTGGCCATGTTCTTCATTTGGTATGCGATTTGACTATAGCCGCTGAAAACGCTCGTTTTGGACAAACTGGACCAAAGGTTGGAAGCTTTGATGGAGGGTATGGTTCATCGATTTTGGCTCGGACTATTGGTCTCAAGCGAGCAAAGGAAATTTGGTTTCTTTGCGAACAATATGATGCAGCAACTGCGCTTGATTGGGGACTTGTGAATAAAGTTGTACCACTACAAGTTCTTGAGCAAGAGACAGTCGCCTGGTGCCGTAAAATGCTCGAGTTCTCGCCTATGGCACTTCGAATGCTAAAGGCTTCGTTTAATGCAGCTGATGATGGTTTGGCTGGAATTCAGCAATTGGCTGGGGACGCAACCATGCTTTTTTACATGACAGAAGAAGCGCAAGAGGGCAGAAATGCGTATCAAAATAAACGCAACCCCGACTTTTCTAGGTTTCCACGCCGACCGTAGCACCTGTCGACAAATAGTCGTCGACAAGGGTTTCTAGAGTAAAGAAGATGGTTTAGCAGTTCAAAATTAGACGATGTTGAAAGCGTCAAAAGAAAAAAGTGATGGGTAATAGAAGTGGCAACATTGGAACAGTGGTACTTAGGTGCACGACCGCGGACGCTTCCAGCAGCAGTGGTGCCGGTCGTAGTCGCAAGCGCAGCTGCGGCTTCAGTTGCAAAGTTTGACGTGGTTCGCGCGGGGTTAGCTCTCGTTGTGTCTTTGTCGCTCCAAATTGGGACAAACTTCTCGAATGACTATTCTGATGGCCTTAAAGGCACTGACGATAAACGAGTTGGCCCCATGAGACTGACGGCGTCTAAGTTGGCAAGGCCAAAACAAGTTCTATTGGCTGGGATGATATTTTTTGCGATTGCGGCTCTGGCGGGACTTGTCCTTGCATGGCTTACTACTTGGATGCTTTTGATTGGGGGATTTGCAGCACTTGCCGCGGGGTGGTATTACACCGGTGGCAAGAGGCCCTACGGATATTATGGGTTCGGCGAGCTTTTTGTCTTCGTGTTTTTTGGCGTTTTTGCAGTAATGGGTACGTACTATGTCCAAGTTCAGCATCTCGATACATTAATTGCGTTGCTGTCGCTTCCTGTCGGATTTTTAGCGGTGGCGCTTCTAGTTGTAAACAATTTGCGTGACATTAGGTCCGACACCGCAGCGAAAAAAATTACTCTTGCTGTTCGACTGGGCGATAAAAATACTCGAAGATTGTACGAGGGTCTCGTGATCGCGGCATTTATTGTATTGGTGCCTGCTGCATTATATAAATCTTGGGTAGTTGTTGGTGCGATTGCACTCATATGGGCCTACACGCCAATCAAAAGCGTAGCGAGCGGCGCTACTGGACCAGAACTTATAAAAGTGCTTGGAGCGACTGGTCGTTTACAGATCGCCTTCGGGATTGCTTTAACTACGGGTCTTTTACTGTAATTAGTCTTATCTAAACATGATCAACAGTGCAGAAGGTCTCAATAATTGACATTTCAAGTTCGGTTATCGGTTTTATTGTGAGACGTTTTTCGCGAGTTGAATATCGAATGTCGCGCGCATTGCGAGAGGTAAAAGGTTATTATTAGCGAAGTTGGTTTCAAGAAAGTTAACTTTTTCCCGTCGGGTAACGGCTTCCACGCGTTTTCGCACTCTTAGAAATACTTGGATAAGTGACGGTCAATGCTAATTGTGAATGACATGTGTCGCGAATGTGTCAGATTAAATTTTTGCAATTGCTAACTAGTTGCTTGTATGGCAAATCGATAATTGATTAATCGTGAAGATCCTATCGCTGCTAATGGGGGTAAATCGATCACTGCTACCGGATATTAAAAGGGCGGATTGATATGGAGTTGCCTGACGGTGAGGTGTAAATCGTTAAATCTTAAGTTGTGATTATTTCGCGTAATGGGCTTTTTTAACCAGATATTTCCTCGCTGTATGCGAGGAGTTAATAGTAATTACCACAGTGGGTGTTCGAATGAATCATGAATTGCGTGTATGATTATGTATTGGGAAAGCGTAAAGAAAAAGGGCGCAAGATGACTTGGGTTGATATTGTCTATCTTGTTGCAATGTTATTTGCGACAATCGGAGCCATACAAGGTGTGGTGTTTAATAGTTTTCGTTGGCATCGTCCAGATAATGCGAAGAAAATGCAGTGGAGTCAGCCAACGGTGGAGTTTGACCCAGGTACCTCTCCATCACTGACTTTATTAGTTCCTGCTCGGCACGAGCAAGCGGTTCTAGCAAACACGCTCATTCAGCTTTGTAAACAAAACTATCCCAATTTAGTCGTTATGCCAATTATTGGTCATGATGATGAGGAAACTTTAGCCGCTGCTAAGAGTGTTCAGTATCTTTACCCAAAGATAATTCAAATCGTGATGGATTACTCTTGGCCAAAGAACAAGCCGCGAGCTCTAAATTCAGCTCTTGAGAAAATTGAGACGGATTTATTTGGAATTATCGACGCCGAAGATGATGTCGTGCCCGGATTGTGCGAACGAGTCGTCACGGAATTCATGGCGGATGAAAAAGTCGATGTGGTTCAAGGCGGTGTCCATTTGGTAAATCTCGATGGACCTTGGTTTGCTGGTAGGAACGCTGTTGAGTACTTACTTTGGTATGCGAGTAGACTGCCGTTCCAGGCGGAGTTGGGCTTTTTACCGCTTGGCGGCAATACCTGTTTCTTTCGAACTTCAATAGTTAGAGAAGTTGGTGGTTGGGATCCAGACGCTTTAGCTGAGGACGCTGATATCGGCGTGAGAATCGCGGTAAATGGTGCCAAAGTCGTGGTGAAATATGATGGGGTTTTTGCAACTCGGGAAGAGTGTCCAGAGTCCACAACTGCGTTGTACAAACAACGAGTTCGTTGGTATCAAGGTTTTTTTCAGATTATTCGAAAGCGTGATTGGCGTATGTTGTCTTTAGGACGTCAGCTACTCGCGCTTGTGACTCTTCTAACGCCAATTTTGCAATTTCTAAGTGCACTAGTTCTGCCAGGACTCCTGTTATACATTGGCTTTAGTCAAACTACGCCTGTTGATTTAGTGCTTTTAGCCTTTGTTCCGCTGTTTGTGGAGATGGCTGCACTTGTACTCGAGATAGATGCGATTTCCAGATTGAGGCGCCTCGAATCGAAAAGAATACGAGTTAAGGATCTCCTTCTCATAGTCTTGAGCGTCATTCCCTATCAATTGGTAATGGGAGCCGCGCTTTTTGGGGCTTTGGTAAGAGAGCTAAGCGGCAATCGGTCCTGGACCAAGACCGTACACCATGGAGCTCATCGGATTCAACCAGCATATATTGATCTTCGCGATACATCAGGTCCAGTTCGTGAACCGGATTATTTCCCGGCGGCTGGTAAATGATTGACGAAAAACTGATTACTACGAATCGTCGTGTAAATTCTTACACATCTTCGTCTTCGTGGCGTCGTTTTGTTGGGCCAATCGTGATCATTGCTGCAATAACTGCGTTGTCGGTTATTCACGGCTATAACGTATTTCACAATCCTGCGCCTACGGATGAAGAAGGTACTTATGCAGCACAAGCGTGGGCACTGCTACATTTAGACAAACTTGCGCCCTATACGTACTGGTATGATCATCCCCCTTTCGGTTGGATGACAATGGCGCTTTTGAGACTGATCACCGGATCGCTTTGGTTGCCTGCCCCTGATTACATTGCTAGTTTTAGAGAGCTTTTTGTAGGTTTTTTCGCAATGTCAGCCATTGGTGTAGTGCTAATTGGTCGAAGGTTGCAGTTCTCCTGGATTGCCGTTTTTGGATCTTTGCTTTTGTTTGGGCTCTCGCCCTTGGCGATAAATCTGCAACGGCTTGTTGAACTTGACAACATAGCAGTGCTCTATATGATTTTTGCACTCTATTTTGCGCTGGATCCTCAAAGACACCTTAGATCTAGTGTTTTATCTGGATTGTTTCTCGCTTTTTCTGTTCTTAGCGTAGAAACGATGCTTCTTTACGCACCCGTGGTAATATATCTACTCTTACGGGGTTGGCCAAAGTCAACTAGGTCAGTTGCAATGTCGATGTTTTTGGTCACCTGGATTTCTACCGGTTTGCTTTACATCGTTTATGCAGCATCGAAAAACGAACTGCTTCCAGTTCCTCCGCACGCAAGTGCTCCTCATGTCAGCCTATTGGGCAGCGCCTACTGGCAACTAGTGCAGCGCCCACCAAGTGGACACATCTACGTAACTGGTACTGTTGCGAATCAACTACTCCAGGAGTGGGTGCATTTTGATCCGATAATTTTAGTCCTTATGGTAGCGGGCGCGATCCTAGGTTGGTTCTCCCGGAAGGTTTGGCCTTTTGCTCTTGCATTGACCATCGCCTCTTTGATGTTGCTTCGAGATGGTTATCTTCCCATCACTTACCCTGTTGAGGTGATGCCATTTCTTGCAATCACCGGTGGGGGACTCATTAGCGCGGTTCTTAGTTTCGCGAAGGCTAAACACCGCGTATGGCACTCATTATTTAGTGTTCTAATATCGCTTTCGATGCTTGTCCTTGGTGGATGGTGGTTTCATCAAGATCAAAAATTGGTTTTTCCTAGCGTGGATCAACCTCAATTGGCGGCAGAGCATTGGGTGACTGCTCACCTAAATCGTTCGTTGCCGATTATGGTGGATGATTCCATGTGGGTCGATTTTGTACATGCAGGTTGGCAACCAAATAAGGTAGTTTGGTTTTACAAGATCAACACTGATACCCAGGTGGAGGCGAGGTATCCATTAGGTTGGCGACAAATCGGCTATGTCGTAGTGACACCAACGATGCGGGCAGAGGTCAAGTTAATTCCGTTCCTTCCAAAAATGGAAGCACAGTCAAAGCTCTTGGCTAGTTTCGGCCTTGGTGGTGGCGCGGTCGATGTATATCAGGTAAATGGAGTTGTCGGTTAACATATTTTGGGTATTGGACCAAAATTAGTTGCGATTAGGTTTTCGATCTCGTGCAACATGATCGTTGGCCAGCAATAATTTTCTCGAGCTGTGTAGCGGTTTTCATTGATGGTTTTGCAGATAACGTTTTGACCTTTATGCAGCGGGCTCCCCGAAAGGGGTAAGACAGTACGCATTACCATCGCCACCGCCAACAAATAAAGCGTTGTTCACCGGCACAGGAGTCGTTATAGTCGACGCATTTAAATCTAAGCGATAAATTAGTGTCGAGCTAGTACGCATGGCATAGACGGATCCGGTAGAAGTTGTAGTAAATATAATGCCCGGAGCGGCGCTGTGTCCAACGATCGCAGACGGGAAAGTTGCAGTCCATACAGTTGTCCCAGTGCTTTGGAGGATCTCATCTTCTTGGTCACCTGAACTTACGTAGATATACTTTCCAATAGTGATCGGATCGGTTTCGATTTGGGCCGCGAATACCTGGTGCCAGATCTGCAAACCGGCTAAGTTCAACAGAAATAGTTTGTTATTTGCGGTTGCTACGCTAATGTCGCCAGCTGGGCTTATAGATAACGCGTGTATTCCAGCGTAAAGCGGTACTATCCATTCCAAAGTTCCTTGTAGGTTGAACTGATAAAGGTGACCGGAATCGTCTCCAGTAACAATACTTTTTCCAGCGTTGGCTAGCGCCGGTGTAAGATCGGATGAGGCGTCGAGTACTTCGCTCCAAATTAACTTTCCGGAAAGTAAATTTATTGCTTGTACAGTGTGCGCAGATGTCGAAATAAAAAGGGTGTTTCCGACAACCAATGGCGAGCTTACCGAGCTTGCCCCCGAGAAATAAGTCCAATCGTATTGCCCTGTTCGGGCGTTATAGCCCGTTAAAGAACCTCCTTTTTGCATGAAGACAATTACGTCGGATCCTAACGCTGGACTACCTAATGGTTCTGCTTGGAGAGTTGTCTGCCAGACAATGTTTCCACTGTTCGAGTCCACAGCGTCCACTTGCCCGTTTGAGGCTGCGAAGTATGCAATGCCCGATCCAACGATTGGACTCGTCGAAAGCATTGATCCCATCGGAATCATCCAAAAGCGGCTATAGGTGAGGTTCTGACTGGGTGAGACTTGATGGCCAAATGCTAGGTCACCTTCTTGGAATCCGTTGCGGAGTGGACCAAGTCCTCGCTGCGTCCAAGAGTTGCTAATGTGTAATGGCGTCTGAGCGGTCTTTTTTGAAGTGGTACCTGTAGCTATTAGTGAATAAAGTCCATAATTGAGACCAGTGGTTGGTATTTTGAGTGCTGTGCTTGGAATAGAGTTATTTGCTAGGGCTAAAGCACTGCCTAGGTTCAGGCCGTCAATCGTGAAATTGACTGTTTCGCCGGGCTCGAAACCTCCACCTGTTACATAAATACTTCTACCTAAGTTGACGTAATCGTGGTTTGTTGACAAGTGTGGCCCCAGCTTAGATCCCAGGACGGAAAATGAACTAACGGCCGGGGATGCGTTTGACACCCCGGCCGTGTTTGTTTCATAAGACGTGACCTGAAAAACGCTTCCTTGCATCTCAACTGGAATTTGTAGTGCCCAATTAGCAGTGGTTGAAGTCATGTTTGATAACGTTGCATCGTCGAACACGGCGCCTGTTTGAAGCGTGTTGGTAGCGGTGTTCCAAAATTGCCCTTGAGCACCACCTTCTTGGACCTCGATTTGAACAGTTGTGATTCCAACAGCGTCGGTTGCGGTACCAGAAATGGTGATGTTTCCATCGGGATTGGCTAATGTTGATCCTGACGAAGGGGAAGTTATCGTGGTTGAACCTATAGCTGGAGAAGCACCGTTGGGTCCGAGATCATACATGAATCCGTTGGAGGAGGTTATTAAGAAATTTCCTCTGTAGTCAGCGGCAGATGCGACAATATATGAGCCGGTATTAATTGTCCAGAGTTGAGCTCCGTTGTTGAAATCATAAGCCGTCAAGTCGCCACCCAGGTCTGCCACAAACACCACCTGTTGACCGCTAGAACCAGATATTAAGGGTGAGGAATATACCTCTGTTGTTGCTGCTGACGTTTGTGCACTATACCAATTGAGCGTTCCAGTGGTGGCATTTACGGACATGACGCCGTTTTGCACGCCAAATACGATTGAATTCGCCGCTATTGCGGCAGTTGATCTAGAACCTTGAGATCCCTTGGTAACTCCTTGAAAATAGTAAGTCCAAATTACCTTACCAGTGGTTAAATCAATTGCATAGAGATATCCATCTTTCCCAACTGCGTAGGCCATTCCGTTTGAGAATCCGTTGTTACCTGGCGGCGAAATCGAAATCCCCGCGCCAAAGTCGTTGTGGATAGGGTTGAGCGAATTCACGCGCCAAACTAGTGATCCCGTTATGGCGTCGATTGCATAGATGGAACTATCCGGATCAGCAGTTCCAAATAACACAAGCGCCCTGCCATTTGCGTTTACCCCATAACTAGCTGGATCCCAGGTGCCAGTTATGGTGTGCGCTGGGTACGGGTAGGAGGCAAATCTCTGACTACACGTCAATGCATTTAGGGCGACCATTGGTGCCGCCACAACGCCGTTATCTAAGAGTCCAATATATACAGTAGGTAGGTTCCCGTTTGGATCTCCATACACTGGACTGGCTTCAATTGTGGCCGGCAACGCTGCGTCGCAAAGAATTGCACCAGTGGTTAAATCTAATTTGTACATGGTCGGATTCGAAGAGGTGCCTACCCATAAGCCGTTTTGAGCTACAAGCGGAGTCGAATGAATCGGGGAACCCAAATACTGGGACCATATCAGTGCACCCGTTTGGGCGTTTATGCTCGTGATAAAGCCATTCTCATTTCCGACATATGCGACAGAGGTGCCCAAAGTGGAGTTCCAAGCCACAACTGGTGAAGAAAGTGCAGGTCCAGACGTGTTGGTCATCCATTTGATTCCATATTTGCCAACAGTGTCTGAGCTTACGAGTGAATCAGTGCTAGTGCCGTCTAAGTAGCTGTCACCGTGGAATTGCGGCCAAGCTCCATTTGCAACCGCTACGGTTTGCGTGTTCGAAAGATTTTTCGTCGAGCCAAGGCTATCGGAACTATTTAGTACTGTTATCAGTACGGAAAGAGTTAGTAATAATATTGACGTACTTCGTGGTTTAGTCGATACAGGTCTACCACGGCCATTTGATTGGGTTGCCATTCTCGTCACTTTCAAGTTTTGCTGCTGAATTTGGCCATCGGCGCCATTTCGGATTCACGTTGGTAGTTTAGGTATCGTAAAGTCTTAAATACAATTTGGATCTGCGACCTCACGCGACTATTTGATGAATTTAAGCTACAACAGAGACACGAGTATTTCAAGTAAAACCAAGGGAAATAGCTCATATTTGGTGAATCTATCAATCTTGGAACGAGGGTTCACGCGTTATAGCGCCGACCATTGAATAATGGTTGGATTGGAAGTTTGTACAACGCATTAATTAGGCGCTTAAACTTTATTTGAAGATTCATTGTACGGCTTTGGGTTTATGTCAGGATGAATTGACAATGCCATTACTAGGCGATGTTTTGACTATTTTTAAAAAAACCACCATGCTGCTTCTTTGTCAGGACGGCTCGTTTTCGCTGTAGGCGCGAATCGACCCACTCAACTAACACCTTGAGAT
>JAJYGT010000123.1 GCA_021785005.1 Actinomycetes bacterium | reverse complement strand
TTCGTGTGACGAAACCGTCCAAATCAAAGATGATGAGTCAGCCACATTACCAGTTGAACAAACCGATATATTAGATAAATGATTGTGGCCACTACCAATAATTTGAAATGCCAAGGCGTTTTTTTTGGATTGACAATTGGCGTATGGCAATTAGGACACGTACCATCTCTAGGGATAGTACTATCATCTTGAAACCTTGCACACGTCTCACACCAAGCCACAGCAACACCTTGTATCTTTTATCGATAAAGATTCTAGAGCACGTAGCGCAATAAACGTAATTGTGCGTTGAAACTACCCCATTTAAACCGGATGCACACCGTGGTGTTTAAAATTTATTTCTCGGACTTTTGATTGTGCATTGCGAAAACGACGAATCAATTCTCTACGCAAGTCTTGGGCAGCCACTATGTCATCAATTACTAAATCAGAGGCAAGGCGAAGCAAATCAACATCAGCTAGATACTCTTGTTTTTTCTCAAAGATAAAACTCTCGCGTTCGTTTTCGTCCGATAGTGCGCCAATACGTTTCGCATAGACGGCATTGACCGCAGCTTCAGGACCCATTACTGCTATCTCAGCTCCCTTGAGTGCAATAGTTGCTTCAGTGTCAAAGGCTGGTCCCGCCATTGCATAAAGACCAGCGCCGTATGCTTTTCGAAGAATTACCGTTAATTTAGGAACTTGTGCTTCAGAAACTGCAGCTATCATTTTGGCACCATGTCGTATGATTCCAGCGCGTTCCACCTCGGTTCCGATCATAAAGCCAGGTACATCAGCTAGAAACAACAAAGGAATGTTAAAAGCGTCACACAGCCAAATAAATCGTGCAGACTTATCCGCCGAATCAACAAATAGCACTCCCCCTTTAACTTGGGGGTTATTTGCAACGATGCCAATACATTTGCCGTCCAGGCGGGCTAGACCAGTCACTACCTCTGGGGCAAACAACGGCTTTATCTCGAAAAAACTATCCGAATCAACCAAACCTTCGATCACGTCACGAACGTCGTATCCTTGAATTGCCTGGTCAGGAACGACAGAATCTAAAAGTGGAACTTGTGGTTCTTCAGCGACATAGATCGGTGGCGCATCCTTATATGAAGTGGGAAAATAGGATAAATACGCTCTAGTTGCCTCTATAGCTTCTTCTTCGGTTGCTACTAAATTGTCTCCGCAACCTGAGATTGTGGCATGCATTCTCGCACCGCCCATCTCTTCGAGCGAAGTTTTTTCGCCAATCACCATCTCAGCCATTCGAGGCGAACCTAAATACATAGACGCATTACCCTCGACCATAAATACAACGTCACAAAATGCTGGAATATAGGCCCCACCAGCTGCTGATGGTCCAAATAGCGCGCAGACTTGAGGTACTTTTCCTGAAAGCTTTACCTGGTTGTAAAAGATCTTTCCAGCTCCACGTCGCCCAGGAAATAATTCGACTTGATCTGTTATTCGAGCTCCCGCTGAATCAACGAGATACACAATTGGAATGTTTAGGCGAAGCACAGTTTCTGTGATTCGAATTATCTTTTCAACGGTGCGAGCACCCCACGATCCAGCTTTTACGGTCGTGTCATTTGCCATCACGGCGACTGGTCTGCCGTCGATCTTTCCAACTCCAGTTACAACACCATCTGCGGGATAAGTTTTCGCAACTGCATTGGCGAAAACTCCATCTTCAACAAAACTATCTTCGTCAAACAACAATGAGATGCGGTCTCTGACATATAGCTTGTTAGCCTTTTCAAGGCGCTCGAGATTTAATTCTCCCAAGCCATTTGTTATCTGGTGTCTTAGCGTTTCATATCGATCATTAGGCAAAGTCGTCGCCTCCATGTGCACTTTAGCTACAAAGTAAACAACACACAATTCGCCCAAGCGAATTTTTTGTTGCAGTTACCTAAAAAGTCGTCGTACAAGCTTGCTCAATCTGAACGCCTTCGCACCCGCATCTTGATTGGAGATGGACCCAAACCAAACCGTTCTCTCATTTTTCGTTCAAGGTACCTTAGATATCCCGGTTCAACCGGTTTCGTCGTGAAAAAAGTAAATGTCGGCGGGTCGGTCGCACCTTGTACCGCATACAAGATTTTTGTACCCTTAGGTGGATGCGCTGCTTGAAACTCCCCTAACGCAGTGTTTAGTAACCTGGTAGGTACTCGATTACGATAGGCAACCAAAGCACTTTGAACAGCTGGTAACACTCGATTTACTCCCAGGCCAGTTAAGGCTGAGATTCTAATAAAAGGAGCGTAAGTTAAGAATGCAAGCTTTTCCTCTGCTTCTGTTCCTCGTTCTAGCTTTTGCTCAGCTGTTAGTTTTTCCCATTTATTGAGCAAAACTAAAACCGGACTACCAGCCGCGTCAACGCGCTCTGCTAAGCGCTGGTCTTGATGCGTTACGCCTTCTAGCCCATCTATGATCAACAGCGCAACGTCAGCAGCATCTATTGCCTTTAGTGCTCTCACCATTGAATAGTATTCAGTGCCGCTTGATTGCTTGACTCGTTTTCGCATGCCAGCGGTATCTAAAAATCGCAAGGTGCCAATTTCTGTTTCTATAACCGTATCAATCGTATCAGTGGTGGTACCAGGTAGATCATGAACAACAGCTCGATCATCACCTACAAGACGGTTAAACAACGTGGATTTCCCAACATTTGGACGACCGACTATGGCAACGGAAAAAATACCAGCGTTAGGATCGGCAATTTCTTTGGGAGTGTCATCTTCAGGAGTGTCTAAATCGGACTCCAAAAGTTTATCCACCACGACATCTAATAAATCGCCGGTCATCATTCCGTGCAATGCTGAGATAGCTACAATATCTTCAAATCCAAGTTTCGCAAACTCCCAAGCAGCCATACGTCGTTGATCGGATTCTGCTTTATTGACAGCTACGATCGTTGGCTTTTCCAGGCGCCTCAACAGAGATGCAACCGCTGCGTCCTCGCCAGTAACTCCTACTTCGCCATCCACGACAAAAAGGATCAATTGACATTCTTTGATCGCAAGTAGCGCTTGCTCTGATATTTTCTTTTCTAACACGTCCCCGTGTTCTAACCAACCCCCGGTATCTACAATCTCGAAATCTACGCCTCGCCAAGAGGTAATATAACCTTTTCGATCTCTGGTAACCCCGGACTTTTCCTCCACGATCGCGGCTTGTCGCCCGACAATTCGATTAACGAGGGTTGATTTTCCAACATTTGGACGACCTATTATGGCAACTTTATACAAACGTGCCTCCCTACCCATAACTTTAGCCCCTAGGACTGGACTTGGGGTGTTCCATAGATTGCTAGTAGTGTCTCACGCAGCGCCAAACCAGTTGTTTCTACAATTTGTAGCGGATAATTGAGATCTTTAACTGAAGTTCCATCCAAAAATAAATCTTCTGAAAGCGCAACATCTGGCAATAGATAAAGATCATATAGCACGCTATTTTCAATAGCATTTTGAATATCTTCGCCCACCATCAAGCCCGCCACACCGATATTTCCCCCGAAAAAGTTGTTTTCAACCTCTAAGAACTCCACATCAGGAAAGATCGGATTCACTATCTTTGGAAGTGTCATCATGCCATACTTTGAAGTTAGAATGCATGTTCGCCGTAATTGTGGTCGCTTGCTTATTTGAACTGGAGTTACGCTAGATCGGAA
>JAJYGT010000032.1 GCA_021785005.1 Actinomycetes bacterium | reverse complement strand
TTTCAGCCCTATTAGTCTTGGTACATGGCCCAATCATTCCAGGTTGACGACCCTCGGACTTTCGATGTCGAAGCGCTCATCAATACGCACCTGGAGTTTGCACGTTGCGAGACGCCCTTATGCCACGTGTTTGCTTTGTCGGCTGAGAAACTAGCGACGGAAGATATTGTGCTTTACTCGTGTCGCGACAACGATTTGCTTTTAGCAATCGGTGCCTTGCGAAAAATCG
Organism: Actinomycetes bacterium; assembly: GCA_021785005.1. Taxonomy (GTDB): domain Bacteria; phylum Actinomycetota; class Acidimicrobiia; order Acidimicrobiales; family Acidimicrobiaceae; genus Acidithrix. The sequence goes on along the minus strand of JAJYGT010000032.1, from coordinate 17,208 downwards.
ATGATTATCATTTTGAAATTAAGTCGATGCATACGGCACGCGCAGCGCGTGGGCAAGGCGTCGGTCGTAGGATGCTCCAATATCTGATTGACACTGCAAAGAATTGTGGCACAACTCGAGTCAGTCTTGAAACTGGCACGTCTGGCGGCTTTTACGCTGCCCGTTGTCTTTACGAAAAGTCGGGCTTCGAGGTATGCGCACCCTTTGGAAATTATTCGGCTAGTCCTGATAACGTGTGTATGACCCTGTTGCTGTAGTTCAAAAGCTTGTGTGATACCGAGGCCGCTTTTGGCAGCAATATGTGTGGATACCGTTTGATGTGAAGCTGAAAGCGACGCCCCAATTGCACGGCACGTATGACGTTCTTCATGTGCCAAACGGAAAATATCTCTATTTAGTTTTACGGTAAAGATCCAGGTTTCGGGGGTTAATGCTGGGCTTCTTAACGAGTTGCAAAACTATCGGTGTACGAGAATAAAATTGGTGAGGGTTTGATTTCTAAACTCAGCATATTTTCTAAAGCAGAGTTTAACGCTTTCAGCGGCACCCACCAGAAGCGTGTGCGCATTTCGACTAACTTTGTCTTTGGTAAGTGGGGACGATGTTGGTGTTGGAAACCGAAGTATATCCAATCTCTTCTAAAATTCAAATTCATCGATATGGTCTTGGTACCTTCAAATCACTAAGACATGCACCATATCTATTAGAGTTGGAAGGGTAGTACTTTCGACGTAACTAATTAATGGAAGCTTACGGATACCAGATAATTCGGCCTTTCAAATTTTCGGTCTAAAAATCACCTAATATTTTCGATGGACGTCGTTATGCACTCTTTCCCAAGCTTTAGGATAAGGGTATGTTCGCTGGGGTTTATAACCTCGTAGCGTTTCCAGTGGGATTTCGTTATGGTTACTTCAGGAATTTGGTTACCATCTTGCACATAGCTTTAGGTTTTGTCGCGCCGTGGTAACTGCGACACCCGAAGCGCGGCTTATTCCACTCTACAAGTACAGCAATCTGGAAGAAGCGGCGCTTCATTCGAGGAACTAAATACCCTATCCGTTACTCGTAAAGCGCAATGCTGCTGGTGCATGCAGTGGGACTATTGGATTGTTTGGAGCAATGGGGTGCACCTGTTCATAAGGAGCTCCCATTGGAGGCCGTGGATCGCTTTCCCCTTTATTTGGCCACATAGCCATTGCCCGTTCAGCCTGTGCAGAGATCGTAAGTGATGGATTAACCCCAAGATTTGCCGATATTGCAGATCCATCGACAACGTGCATTCCTTCGTATTCATACAGTCGGTGATACGGATCGATAACACCGGTCTCTGGTGTATCTCCAATGGGACATCCGCCAAGAAAATGGGCAGTCATTGGAATATTCAGGACTTCCCCAAGGGTATTGTACGGTTTCCCACCAATATCCTTTGCAAGGTGGCGCATTGCTTCGTTGGCAATTGGTAACCATGTAGGATTCGGTGTGCCATGACCTTGGTGCGAAGTGAGCTTAATACGTCCAGAGCGTTTTAACTTTGGCGTAATAGTAATGGAGTTATCACTGCTTTGCATTGTCAAACCAATGATTGTACGTCGTGACCAGTTGCCAAGCCCAGCGTATACAGATAATGCCTGGCCGGGATGTTTGACAATTTCACCTATCCAGTGCATCCATCGTGGAAATCTTCCGCCACCGTCTGTCATAACTGTGCTCAACAGACCCATTGACTGGATACCCTTTCCATATCGTACGGGCTCAATATGGGTATCACTATCCGGATGCATTGATGAAGTAATGGCAACGCCTTTTGTAAAGTCGTATCGCTTGCGATTCCTCATTGTCGTTGCTGCACCACACAATGCCTCTGAATTTGTTCGGGTAAGGCTCCCAAGTGCACGAGAGATATTTGGAAGGGTTCCTTCTACTTTCATCTGATGAAGCAATGACTGTGTCCCGTACGTACCAGCTGCAACGATCACGTGGTCTGCAGTGAACGTCTTTCGTGTTCGGTTACGCTTCATTGCAGCAGTATGTTCCGTATCGACAACATACGTATTTGGCCCGACGTAGTTCACACGTACGACAGTCGTTTCAGGATGGACAATTGCTCCTGTTTTCTCGGCAAGATACAGATAGTTCTTTGGAAGGGTGTTTTTTGCATTGTGGCGACAGCCTGTCATGCACTCTCCGTTTTCCAGGCATCCAGATCGACGGGGTCCAACTCCGCCAAAAAATGGATCATCGACTTCAACTCCTGGCTGCTGTTTGCCCTGTTCACCAAAAAACACTCCAACACGGGCCATAGAAAAAGTATTATCAACATTCATTTTTTCGGCAACTCTTTTCAAAGCAATGTCTGATGGTGTCATAGTCGGGTTCGTAATGACACCAAGCATTCGCTCTGCCTGATCGTAATATGGTGCGAGTTCTGTAGCCCAGTTCGTGATATGAGCCCATTGCTTATCGTGATAGAAGGCAGCGGATTTTGGGCGATACAACGTATTTGCATAGTTGAGGGAACCCCCTCCAACGCCAGCACCTGCAAGAACTACAACATCTTTAAGAATATGAATACGCTGGATTCCCTTGAAGCCAAGTTTTGGAGCCCAGAGAAAATTTTTGATATCGGCTGAGTTTTTTGGGAAATCTGTATCTGCAAACCGTCGACCAGCTTCAAATACGCCAACCGTATACCCCTTCTCTGCAAGCCGCATTGCGGAAATAGAACCACCAAATCCAGATCCAATAATGATGACATCGTAATGATGCAGGGCATCCACGGATTCCTTTTTCTCGTTCGTATTATGAGTATCCATGTCTTATCCTCGCAACACCGAAACCGACGCCTACATTAGACACCATATAAAGAATTAGTGCCCTCTGAACTGGTAGAATGGTTGTTAACAAGACAGTCCAAACCCACCAACGAAAGGGCACTAAAAGGGAGTGTATCATCTCCCAGCTTGAAAAGCATCAAAGCCACCTTAGATGATCTAAGTTCAGTTGCAAATGCCGGTCTGATTTTAGTTTCTACTATGTCTGGCAGTCTCGAACTTGAGAAACTGATCGACGAAAAATTATCACGTTCGGGTCGTGTCGTCGGGGAAAATCCAGGACGGAAAATTCTCCCCCTGGTTTACGCCATAGCGGCGGGACCGACTTCATCGATCATGTTGACATGTTGCGGTCCGGATCAACTGAAGCGGTGCTGGGACATAAAGTGATGGCTCCTTCGAAAATCGGGACACAATCCGCATCAGTTCGGGAGGGATTAACTGACTCGGTATCGATCAACGTCGGAAACACTCAAGGTAAGACCATTTCCCAATGCGCTTGAATCCACGGTGATTGATCCTCCTGTAGGGTCGAGCGTGCCATCAAAAAACATTGATTCGATTCTGGAATGATCGTGGAACCATTCTAGGTGACGCAAATTAGGTGTGGCTGCGGCGACATGTGCATGTAAATGGGGACCGCAGTGACCGGAGACGTCCAAATGAAACGATGCTGCTACTGCCGCTGCGCGCTGCCATTCTATAATGCCTCCACAACGTGAAGCATCAATTTGGTGTTGCCAGCTGAGTATTCCGAAACTCTTTACCAGTGATTCCAGTAATTCTTTACCAGTCTTTTTAACTTATCACCAAAGCCGTTCTGATGTGATCGTTGTTTTTATGTTTGCCTTATTCACGCTTTCGGTTTCGAGTAGCGTAATGAAGATACATATATTACACATAAGAGACCGTCATACGTATTGTAAGGATAATATTTTTGCTGCACGAACAACTGAGTTGGTATATTTGTCAGGTCTAGAATGTAGAAAATAGTGACATCGAAACTGATTGAGTACGTACGTAGCCCCAGGTACCTATTGGGCTTAATTGTTGCTATTTATGTCGGACGGAAAGTAAAGTACCTACATGCCGCGCACCCCATTGATCACGAGGCACGGTGATGCGTCGTTGATAATCAAAGAATTTCGGAGGAAACATTGTTAGTTGGGGATAGGACACCGCAAGCGGTTCCTCCAGCAGAGCCGTTCAAAAAGTCCGACGGCAGGGTCTCGTTCCCTCATCGGATGAGTCTAGACCTAACGATGCGCAATAGTAGTGGCTCAAAGAGATAGCATGGCAAAACCGCACCACATCTTCTGGGCTACTAAGGCTAATTCTTGGCTAACTTGCCGAGAAGCCCCAGCTTCTGAAGCAGATTACCGGGAAATAGCGAACACATCCTAACGGTAAGTAGTGTACAGATAGTCAGTATGCTAAGTACAGTCTACATGGCGAGTGGCGCCAGGCTGATAGCTTGCGAACTGTCTTAAATTCAGATTCGCGCAATATTTAGTCCAAGAATCTCGGCCGCATTGCAGAGTGATCCATCGCCAGCAACGAGAACAACGTCCTCATCACAGAGTGTTTCCGCTGCTGCCAAGTGTATGGCATCGTAGCCTCGCAAGGAGTAATCTTCTGCCAATGCTCCAGCACGTTGTACGAGATTGTCAGTTACTTCAATAATGTCGATTTGCTTATATAACTGATCAAGCTCATGTACCGCTGTGCGTAATGCTTCCAGGTCGATACACGCAAGTCGGTAAGCCATGCCCAGCGCTGCGCGGCCTTCGGCATAGATGAGCCGGACTGCGGCGACACGATCGGCTTGATTCCATAGCAGATTTGCTCGCTCCGAACCGACCTCCTCTACCAAGAGAGGCACGATTGCAGAAGTGTCAAAATATGCTATCAACGACGCTGATCTGCTACGAGAGTGCTTACGGGTTGGGTGGGACGTACACGTTTTGAGGGGGCAGGCTGCTTTGCTCGAGAGGCGGGTGTCACGACCCCTTGCGCTATCAATCTATCGATTGTTCTCTCAGTGCCAATTGGCGTGATTCTCGCGACTGCTCGCCCACGATCGGTGATAATGACCTCGTCACCAGTGCTAACTCGGGCAAGGTAACGGCTGAGGTTATTTTTAAGTTCTCGAACTCCAACTTCCATCTCTTGCCTCCTAGTGGCTACTTATATAACGGAAGTGTAGCTACCTGAATAGAGTCTTCATGCTCTGAATTGCTGATCGGCCAAACTCATTGTCAATAAAGTACGTATCATGAGTACAGTATGGGTACTGAGCGTATGGTTATTAGAATTGCCAATTTCATAGGCGGAGTGGGAAAGACCACAGCTACGGTTTATCATTCTTAGTGGCCGCCGTAGGTTGCCCAAGCTGAGGTTGATACTGAGGGATGCTGGAACACCTAGTAAAACCACTTGGCATTACTTATAAAGCAGCGCTTGACGAGATTGGCTCTACCAAAGCGGCAATTCTTGGGCTAAATGACCAACAATTCATCATTCCTCCAGCACATGGAGAAGTAATGTCCCAAATCATAAATACTCTTGAAACCAACTAGAGCATTCAACATTCAGTTGGGCAACTAAACGCGAAAGTTGGGAGGTTTTGAACTAGTATGGCTTGGCTCCAACTACAAACAGCTTGGGTGTGTTTGGGGGGCTAGTTACCTAGGCCCAACGCAACCTTTAGAGCAGGGTTATAGGCTTCTAAAGATACAGGTCCAAGGGATCCGCGTCTTTTGACCAGTATCGTCTTTGGCAGCGTGAAGATGTTGTCACAGTTGACGGCAGAAGAGTGCGAAAGGCCATCTTCGCTTCCTATTTCAACTTCAGCGACATGGCCCCTATATTGCGAGGTCACTAAGACGCAAACTAGGTTGGTCAGAAGGGGAATTGCTGTATTTCTAGTAGCTATAACAACTGGGTGCCTACCCACACCGGGTATTTCGGCATCCCAGATTTCCCCCCTAAAGATCACTTATTGCTTTCGATTGAGATTATTGCTGAGACGGTTCCTACTTTCTCTATGAGATCTTGTTCATCAGCGTCTAAAGCTTCGTAGCGCTTTCGGTAGGAGTCTTTAATCGCATCCTCTGTGTGATGGCTAAGCCACTCTTTTACGGCTCGCGATATTATCGCACCCCGGTTAGGCGCAACTCCAGAAGCCACAGCATTATCTATGGCTTGAACGACTTCTTCATCTAGGCGAGCGGTTATAGGCTGACTCATGATTTTAAGTATACATGTCGTACACAGAGCAGCTATACCGGCTAGTTAAGCAGGTCGAAAATGCAGAGTCTTCAAAATTGAGGTTGAATATTTGCCAGCACGCCGAGCATTCCAACCTGTAGGTAAAACCCGAATGTGCTTTGTAAAAAACCATTCGCAATCTTTGCGGCCTCGAGAGTTACGCCGAGCCTTTGCCTCCTTTGGCTTACATTTAGCGATACTTTGGCGGTCCAACCTTAAATCACATGTTTTGTGAAGAGGTGCTAGTTCGCTTGACGCTTCATTGAATGCCACAAGTTTTTTCATATCCAAGTAGTACTTTTTTCGCTTTACCGGACTGTTTTTGACCGGCTCCCAAAGATATGGTCCACCGACAATGTGAGTTTTGCTTCAATAATATAACTGGAGGAAGATAAACCTATAAAGTCAAAAAGACATGTACCAGGCAGGTTCGTCTCGAGTCGATCTGGACCTGTTCTTGTTCGCTGGGTTAGTACGTTACAGAATACTGCTTTGTACCTTGCGCGTTTTTCGAGAAGATAGTTGTTAGCGCGTGTTTGATCCCTGGGGTAGCGAAGAGTTGAACTACCGATATATTGGGATTGTCCATTAGGTATGTGCGTAGGGTGTCAAGCGATACTGCAGAGAAGGCGTGGGTCACGGTTCGTTTGCCGGAGTCGCTTGCGTAGGCGATAAAGGGATGTCGCTTCACGTTCACTCCTCCATAGAGCCAGGTGGTGGCCGACGTTAGGACGATAGTCGGATCACCAAACGAGGCCGTTGAGCGATGCTGCCAAATTAACCTGGAGCGACCAGTTTGGGTAGAGACGCTAGCAACAAAGAGGGATCGGGAACCGTTAGAACCCTTGGGAAAATAGATCCTTGACACAATCAATGAATGTGCGGAGCACTGGATCACCGACAGTGGCGCATAATCTCCTGTTCCTAATGCAGATATCGGCGCGACAGAGGTAAATTTTCCTGAAGGTGTCAAAAAGTAGAGCCAAGGTTGGACGTTTGAGGAAAAAGAAATTTCATTGGGATCCCAGCCGATAAAGGTGTAGAGGGATTGTGGGGACAGTGCCGATGGTATAAATGGAGAGTTGAATAACCCGACTCGAGCATTTTGCCCGGAAAAGGCTACCAAAATCCATTGATTATGGCGCTTTTGGATGCGGTATAGGGTGTGGGTTAGATTCGCACCCGCGGGTAGGAGTTGGAAGAGACCTTGGGTACTATTCGTGAAAGATACGTCTGCGTACCCGCCATTGCCAGGGTCAAACTTGTCGAGCATATTCCATTTTCTGCCCAAATCTTTGCTATTAAAAGCGCGACGCTCGCTCCTGCTTCGTCGATACCAGCTGCAAAGACGAGGGTTGGATTCGCAAAGCTTACGCTCGTGAAAACATATGGCGACGGCAACGACGATTGATATGCGACCTGTCCATCTTGATTTAGCAGGATTAGGTTGTCCGTAACTTCAAAATTCACACCGTATTCGGTACCAGCAGACCGGACGTTCAATGGATAAACGTGCACTAACCGAAGTTGCGTGCTGGCTAGGGAGGAATTCGAGTGCGTCAGATTTGCTAAAGAGGGGGAGCCACACGCAGTTAGGATCAGCGTGGAAATACCGAGGTAATAGTACGCCGAAATAGAGTTTCGTCGCTTTTTTCTCTTCATATCCTTAATCTTCCTACGCGCAATATTACTTAACTTAACGGGTAAACATCGTACTTATCAGGTAATAGTTTGGACTGTTTTAGATTGCAAGAGCTAATTATTTGTTTGGGGGAAGGTCAGTCGCTAATTGATCCCGACAGTGGCGACCTTGTTCGGCAGCTTCACACTGTGAAATTGTCGACCCGATCATGGTGGATTGTACTTTGGTTTTCCACGAGGCTTGCGTAACATGCGATGGCTTTAGTCATGCGCGTAAAGTTGTTGTGGAGGTTGCCGCTGGCGCGAAAGGCAGCTTGCGTCGGATGTCGATTCGTTGTTCATTTTCATTTGAGTCTTTTTCGGAAACCTTGATCGCGGCGCTGTTCATTGATTCGCCTCATACTGAACTAACAGGGCAGCATTAGGCAGGTATTGCAGTAGTTCATGGTGTCGGAATATTTAGCAATTACTTGGATAGAGATTTAGAGAACGTTAGACCGCGTCAAGTAATTGACCGCGAATAAATGACGCAGCGTTTCGTAAAACTGTCGATGCACGGGGTTCACAATGCGAAGCTCTCGTCACGATTGAAGTAGATGATTTATGCCACATATCTTTTAACAAGGTGTCAAATGATCTGCCTTTTCGATTGTCATGTTTCTATGGATATTAGTTAATAGCTAATGTTTCAAGTGGGCTGTTACAACTTAGTGTTATGGTCCAAATATGAAAAAATTGATTTTTATATTTGGTGTCGGACTCTCAGTTTCCGCTTGCGGATCGACCTTATCTCAAACCGCAACGACCGTCGTGCCAAAAGTTAGTTCACCTGCAGCTTCAACTGTTTCTCCTGTTTCGACAACACTGCCCACGACACCGCCGACAACCTCGTCAACTGCTGCTCCACAGGTTGTGACGATGAAAGCCTCAGGAACGGGTCCTGCAAGTGATATTACGCTCTTGGTCGGATCTCAAGAATCGCAACACAATAACGTGGCTTTGCCGTATGCGACCACTGAGCCAATGTCACAATTGGACTACGGCATTACCGTCCAGGATGGCTCAGGCCTTAGCTCGGCAACGATTAGTTGTGAGATAGATATTCCCGGATCCGCTCCGGTGATGCAGACCTCTACTGGTGCATATGCAGTTGTAACATGTTCCGCAACACCAGGGCTGTGACCGGCTCTTACACAACTTGTTAAACAAAATTACCTCAACATATTTGGGCCGCGCAAACACATCTATCGCTTTTGAGCATTGAAAGCAAGATTCTAGTTTTCTAATTGAACGGAGATAATAATGGCAAGATTACGACCACATTGGAGAAAAATGACCTGGGTCGTTTTGATATGGAACATTCTAATGGTTATTTGGATTGTAACTGGCATTGCTACCGCACCTAACGGCTCAAACTGCGCTGATCTTACCCAGCAATCCTGTCAGGCTGCCACGGATGTTGGCACGGGTATCGGAGTCATTTTGATCGTGATCATTTGGGCGCTCGTCGATATCATCCTCGGCATCGTTTGGTTGGTTACAAAGCCACGCGGCCAACGTGACTGTCCTGTATGTGGCAATGTCGTGAAGCGGGGGATTACCAAATGCAAGTCGTGTGGACACGACTTCGCTAAGGTATAACTGGATAATAATGTTTGGTCTCACGAGGGATATTTGTTAGACCAGAAGCCTTGATACCTAAAGATTCATGTGGTGTTAGACGTACCATGAGTTAGATCATTCGTTAGAGAAATACTTATATCTTTAAGCTCATGTAATCGACGATAAATTCATTGATCTTTGATTAAACGGCGGCTAATATTTTGTCGCGTTCTGCTGCTGGGTTATGTGCAAATTGTGAATGGGATCAAGAATTTCAAAATCGACGTCCTCTTGACTCTACCAATCAGTCAACAAAACGAAAATTAAAAATTTCGTTACATTGAGGCGCTTTAAAAGAAAACGTGTTTGCGGACTTGGCTCACATAACGTTGAATCTCGCACAATACAAATACCACTGCCAAGGTCACTTTAACAAACCTGAAAGCAAGTCGCATATTTCTACGGGTGCTTCTCTACATGCATTTAGGATGGGTTATCGAGCTGGTTGGTTATCTAGGGATACCCAATCCCGAAATCTGCCGCGGCCATTTGCTCTAGGTTAGAATGGAATACTCACAAAATCGGCGACGCCGTAATTCAAGCCGTGACCGGTTTAGTGATTATTCCGGTATTTTAGGACGCGTTTCGGCTCAGGAATCGCTGGAGGTGTGCAAGGTGGAGCTGAGCTGCATGAAGCTCGGATTCTGCATCGGTAATTTGGCCTAGCTCGGTGTGTTCTAGAATCCAAGACCGAACAAGTGTCGAGGCTGGAACTCCGGTCGCATCAGCTAGTGCCCGCAAAGCGACCACCTCGTCAGGATAGAGCCGAATAGAGTAAACTATGCTCCCTTCCTGATTTGGCCGACTAAGTATTGCGCTGGTTGGGATCGGCGCGTCCTGGTTTGTGTCTGATGCCTCGGCTTCTTCAGCGAGAAGTTGCTCAATATCTTTATTCATTATCATCCCTTTCGATATCGTTTGCAGTCAGTTTCGTTCGATGACCACCCATTGACCCCATAGGTGATCGCATCCTCGTCCACCGTGATAAGCGTTAGAAAGCATCTGGCGGACGGCGAAAACCCAATCGTACGGATGCTTCGACCGGACTTGCTGGATGGATCAGGAGTAATCCTCAAAGCATTCGGATCATTGAGAGCCTCATCCGCCCAGTTAGATTCAATACCATGTCGCACAAGCATGTATTTTGCCCTATAAGCCCAGTTGACATCACCCACGTGAACTTTGTAATACATCGTAATACATTTTCCTTCGCACGGTTAGACGTGATGACGTCAGGCCGAACGACATGTTCGACGGACAGCTCAGTCATGACGATCCCGACGATCTGGGGTTACGCGAACCCGACTAAAGAAATAAAATGACGGCGCCTACGGGTTGGAATCGCTCTCGGGTGACTATTGCACAACCTGCGACCATTTTTATTCCGACTCGTAACGTCGTAAGGAGGGAAATTGGTTCGAATACGTGCAGCGTTCGGGAGAACGAAATAAGACTAATTAGCAGATCAGGTCAATGACGAACAGGCGAAAGCTCGCTATCGACTGGAGGAAGCCGACATTGATATTGCTGAATTCTTAAAGAAGACTAGTTAAAGGCTACGACGCCGATCCTGACAAATTTGATCTTAATGTGTTGCATTTGATTTAAAAAAAGCGATCCGCTGGTGTAAAACACGGTTTTGCTTGTGCTATATAGACCATACGGTACCTAATATCGCTGCGTAATTTTATTGCGATCCACGATTTGTCTTCCAATCGTTCTACGCTAATTCAACTTATCAATAAATACAAATTTTCAGCATTGGTGAGTTTCTAGGGTTTTTACGGAAGTTAACGAATTCACATACGTATTTTGCGTTCAGACCGGCGGCACTTGCATTCAGGGCTTCAAAACCGAGCCGTTTTGCGAACGCGCAGACCACGATGAAAATGCTCGGTTTGCGGATGAATTGAATATCTGTACGCGAAAGTCGGGATTCAACTAATGACATTTACACAACTTTTGGGACACAACCCATCGGGTATTTGGTTTTGCGCGATATGTTCAGTATCCAGGAGCGGACAGGTTTAGAAGTTGGTATGTCTGCTGCATATGCGAAGGTCCGCAAAACGTCTACTTCAGCTCGTAATAGTCGTATTAAATATACAGCTTGAATATACAGCGCTTCACTATTGGTTCGGACTGTTAAGAATTGCTTTGATCGTGATTAGCACATCGTAGAATATTTTTTCACGCGTCGGACTCTGCGGCCAGTAGTGTCTCAATTTCTTTATCTTTTTTTTACGATCAATCCTGACATATCGTTTGCTACCGCTTTCGTTTGATATGGACACCACCCTAACAATGAGCTAAACTTCAGGGCATAATTTGTTAGCTGACCTCGTGCAAAATATTTTTTTTCGTCCAAGGTTCCCAAGAAGCATAGACTTCATCGGTCGTAGCCTTTGCAACGCGTCTGCTACCGCCGTGCTGCACCATCCACACTCGTTCAGGTGACCCTGAGTCTACATTCGCCTACGCTAACCATTTTCCACTTTGGTCACCTTCAAGTTTGCGCCCGTGGAAAGAGTGACGTTTTTCGTTTTTGTCAAAAACGCGTAAGGCTTTAAGTAAATTTATGTGATCGGAGACGATAAACTCCTGCGATTCAATTTTCATAAAATAAGTATCTTTAAATTCTTGAGATTGGTGTTCGGGGTGCATTACCTCGGGTACCCAGAGATTCGAGATCTTCTTGTCTGAGGTCTTTGACACGACCCTCGTTGGAATATTGGTGCACCTTCGCCAAGAATTCGTGGTGTGCCCAAGCATTTTCTAACGCTAAACTAACGACCATCGTAAAATGAGCATATCGTGCTTGACATCTACCTCGAACCTGGGTTCAGCACCTTCGGTTCATTCGAGCTGTTTCCTTGTAGATGTTGATACCGTCAGGCTTCCTGATCGATTGGTTCGAATGCCTCTTATCAAGTCTAAGTGGATTCCAATGGTCTTCAGATTGCAAAGGAAGGAGCTGTACAAATGAGACGGTTTGCGACACTTCTCCTATTCGATCGGACACGGTCACGCTATCTCATAATCCCTTGGTTCCGTGTTTGAGTCCCGGTCGGTCCACCACATTTAGATTAGTAAAAGCCAATTGACTTCGAGTTTTCGTACAGCCGCCCTAAGAAGAGCCCAACATTGCAGTCATTCACCCCAAAACCTGTGCCACGAGATCGCATGGATACAATCGTTAGTTCGCAATGATCGACGATGTACAATTTAGAAATAACCATTCTTAGCAAGATCGGACGAATTGGAAATGAAAGCTCAAGGACGGATCACTATAGAAGCCGGAAAACGTAGCGGTAAGCCCTGCGTTCGTGGCTTGCGAATCACTGTCTATGATGTGCTCGCTCTGTTGGCTTCTGGCGCGTCGCAGGAAGAGATTCTAGAAGATTTCCCTGAGTTAGAGCGTGAGGACATATTTGCGTGTCTGGCGTATGCCGCCGAGCGAGAGCATCGTAGTGTGAGGATGGCTGTTTGAAGCTTTTGCTGGATGAGAATCTCTCGTGGCGCATGGTGCCAGTTTTAGAGACATATTTTCCTGGGAGCACTCATGTGTGTCTTATGGGACTTGAGAATGCCCGAGACGCAGAGGTATGGTCTTATGCTGCCAAGCATAACTTTGTAATTGCTACACGCGATAGCGATTTCAGTGATATGGCCGCACTGTATGGACCACCACCGAAGGTTTTACATATGCGCATATGTAATTGTCGTTGGCAAGAGATGGCAGTTGCGCTCGTCCAGAATCACCTCAATTTGCTTTTGGAGCTGGAGCGACCGGATGTAGCCCTTGTAGAGCTTCCTTGATGCTTGGGTCAGATAACTTCGATAAGGTCGTGGCCTTGACAGAATTTATCAGCTAAAAGTCTAAATCGACAATCTGATTGAGTTCTGTGTTGTGGCGGCAGGAAGAGGCTGGCAAATAAGTAGTTATCGAATGGAACTGCGACGCTATGGTTACGGTTGAGATAACAACACTATGTTTGGAAGTAGACACGCTTGTAGTGACGCGCACGTGGTATCCGCACGGCAGAAATGTCGTCCCAAGGGATGTCGGAATGCTCAGCCGTAAACTCGTTCGAAAGTGAATGTGCCGCTTCTACGATGATTTCCAGGAGACGTTAGGCAGCGCGTAAGCGTATGGATCCCGCATTATCGTCGAATTCCCCCAAGGCGTCAATCCCAGCAAGCTCATCCGGGACGTCGAGTATGTCCGCAACGCGATATTCAGCCTCCTGCTCAAAGCGGCACTTCTTTCTTGCTGACATGGTCATCGCGTACCGTAAACCGTCCATTGCCACCACGTCGCTTTGATCCGTACCTTCTCCACGTGCTGCCGATCTAATGATAGTTGCGCTAAGTCCGTGATGTTCGTGAACGATACGATTGATTCTTCGCGGCAAAGCAATACCCTGTCAAGCAATGCTCCCATGACGTCATAGATAGCATTGTCAAGCGAGAAAATCTCTCGGCACTTGCCTTTGCATTACCGGTCACTGACAGAGCACACAAGGACAAGTTGCTATGGCCAACAAAATCCGTTCTGGCGGCTGCGAAGATATCGGCAGGGATAGTGATATCCCATGTCCCGCCGTTGCAAATAATCCACGCGTGGCAAGGGCGGGCTACCTTTGAGCCGAGCTTCTCCTTAGTAGGACCTCGCCCGACTGTTCCAACCAACAATGCCATTGGAGTGCCCCCCACCCCGTTCGAGCCTATCGCACGACCCTTGTCATTAATAATCCTTCAATCTGAGACTCTAAACCCTATTACGCTACCTTGTGTTATTGCTACCGATGAATCCCACAGGTGGACAACATGTCTGTCGCTATCTTGGCATCCACAGCATCAAGAAGTTGGCTGGCCCGTTAGGCTCGAACGCTTTGTCACCGTCTCTAATCGTTTATTCCAGCAAGCCCAATAGCTTGGGTTGGATGCGGCGATTTTTTAGCTCTGTTGCTAAATCCCCAAGCACACGTGAGACCGATGAAAGTCCGTGAACGCTTTTGGTGTCGTGAGCGTCCTCGGATTATCGAAAAAGCTCACGAACGCTTGGATTAGAGTAAAGCACATAACGCGAGGTTGAGTTGAATGTGGCTCTAAACCACAGCTCGAATCTCATCGGCAGTTGGTCGTATTCGTGGCGCCATGAAACTCAAGAGTAGTGCGAGCCCCGCAAACAACGCTGAGATGATTAAACCACGCGAGTAGCCTAGCACGAGGGCCTGTGGTCTCGTTGCCCCACGAACAATTGCGCTGGTGACTTTAGACGCCGATATCGTCGCAACAATTGCAAGACCTAGCGAACCCCCGACCTGAAAAAATGTATTTATCATTCCCGAGGCTGACCCAGCATGATGGTTCGTGACATCTGTTAGCGCAACAATCTGCGCAGCAACTCCCGTAGCGATAATTCCTGCACCGAAAAGAATTATGCCTGGCATAACACTTTCAATGTAGTTGCCGCCGGATCCAGCTCTTGAGAGCAATACAAGCCCCGTAATACTCGCTATGACTCCGGCAATCTGGACCACACGGGTTCCAATCTTGGTGACGAGCTGCGACGCAAGCACCGCCATCAAGACGGCCGAAACTCCCATCGGTAGGAAATGTAATCCAGCTTGAAGCGCGGAGTCTCCTCGGACATCTTGCAGGAAAATTGCCGTTAGGAAAAACATGGACAAAAACGCCGCGCCATTGAGTGCCAATACTGGAAGTGCGGTATTGAATCCACGAGAGCGAAAGAGTCCAAGTGGCATCAAAGGAGCGCTTGAGCGACCTTCTACGATAACAAACAAAACGAGCGCAAACACTCCGCCGCCAATCGCCACGATCACCTCGGTTGAGCCCCAACCTAGGGCTTGGGTTCGGACAATACCAAAGACGACAGATAGTATTCCGCTCGTTCCAATAAGCGCACCGGTCAAATCGAATCTGCCTTTTGAGACTTCGAAATTGCGTCCATGACTTTCGCGAACAAGTATTGGAGTACCAATCAAGGTGACGAGTACAACTGGAACGTTTACGAAAAAAACCCAGTGCCAGCTAAAATAGCTTACTAGTAAACCTCCGACAACTACCCCCGCAGTACCACCAAGACCAGCGAGGCCCCCCCAGATTCCCATGGCTATATTCCGATCGCGTCCATGGGGAAATGTTACTGTAACGATTGACAGTGCTGCAGGTGTCAATGCTGCGGCTCCAAAGGCTTGAAGAACGCGCATTGCGATCAAAGAATTGGCGGTTGAAGCTAACCCAGCGAACAGGGAACCCACTCCAAATAAAACTAGGCCCACCATAAAGAATCGCCGCCGGCCAAAAAAGTCCGCGATTCTCCCACCCAGAAGTAAGAAACCGCCAAAAACAACGGTATATGCGCTAATTACCCATTGGAGTCCGGACTGAGAAAAGTGCAGATTATGTTCGATACTTGGTAGTGCAACATTAACAATTGTGATATCCACAAGAACGGCAAACTGCGCTATCGCCAAAACTGCCAAAGTCAGCCACCGATTATCTTTACTACGAACTCCCAACTTGGACGTCCGATCACTTTCGTGCAATTTATCTTGGTTCATAAACTGGCTCCTCTCTAACAAGCATGTACACTAGTATACACTGTAGATCGACAGTGTATACTAGTCATCAACCCGTTACAATCTTTATTGTGGGAGAAAACTACGGCCAGCGAAATACGAGAGGGCATCTAGACCGCGAGACTATTGCGAACTGTGCAGTTGCGCTTGTGGACTCAGAAGGTATCGATGCGATCACGATCCGGAGACTCGCTAAAGAACTAGCAGTCACGGCGATGGCTCTTTATAGGCATTTCCAAAACAAAGACGAGATCTTGAATGCTATCGTCGAATATCTTTTAGCTCAGGTCGAACTTCCGCCGCCAAGTCAGGTTTCCTGGGACGAAGAACTTGCTATCATATTAGAGCGATTCGTAGAAGTTCTTCGTGTTCATCCGAACGCAGCCGACCTAGTTGTATCACGTATATTGTTAAGTATCCCAGGCCTCATCCTGAGTGATCGAGTCCTTGGACTTATACGCACGGGCGGATTTGCCCGTGAACATGTAGCTCAAATTGCAACCTATGCGTTGAGTTCATTGGTCGCTCTGGTCTCGACAAAACCAGGTAGAATTACAACATCCGATCTGGCTGAGCAAGATGCATTTCTTCGCTCCAAGAAGGCAGCACTCGCATCGTTGTCGCCCCAGACATACCCGAATATTATCGCAATGGCTGATTTTCTTACCTCATGTACCGATGATAATCTGTACTACGACTTAGGCGTAAAGCTTGTCATAGCTGGTGCGAAAGGCGTAAGCAAGGGCAATTTTACGTCCTAATTTGAACTTCTCTGGGATGCCGAGCCCACGTAGGTTACCAATCACTATGTAAAAGGAACTGACAAAACAATCACCACCTCAAGCAAATGTCTGCCTTTTTGCGGCTGAGTTTAACGTATCCTTGGTGGCTATGATATTCTAAATAAATCTCCCTCGTGGGTAGGAGTTTTCTTGTTTCAGAAACAATACAAGTACCATTAGCTAATCATTTGCCTAAAGAAATTGCAAAATCATTGATACGCAACCCGCACAACAATCCCTAAATTTGCGAGGTTCGGAGTCTTCGCAGTGTGCGCGGCGGTGATCCTCAAACTGGCCTGGTACCCCGATTCCGGGCACTCTTTGATACTAGATGGTTCGGCCTTAGGCAATTTCTTTTCTTCGATTATCGTAATATTCGCAATTTTGGACAGGATGCGTGAAGCTATCAAC
>JAJYGT010000160.1 GCA_021785005.1 Actinomycetes bacterium | reverse complement strand
AAATGCGGATTTTCGTAGCACGAGCAACTGGGGTAATAGGAAGGTTGTTAGTGCCACGGTTAGTTAAACTTGGTTACGAAGTGGCCGCACTGACACGATCAGCTGACCAAAAAAATCTTCTGGCTGACTTGGGAGCAACGGTATTTATATCTGACATTTTCGATCAGGATCACGTTACGGAATCATTTGCTCTATTTCGTCCTGAGCTAGTAATAAACCAGATCACAAATCTCCCTGATGACATTTCAATGATTTCAGCGTATGGACCGATGAATAATGAAATTCGTCGCGCCGGGACAACAATCCTTTTAAAAGCAGGCCAAGAAACCTCAAAACCTCGTTTACTCAGTCAAAGCGTTGCCTTTACGCTACCTGGCGACGGCGCACGCGCAATAAATGATCTTGAGCAACTTACTTTGGGTGCACATGGCGTCGTAATTCGCTATGGCAGGCTTTACGGCAAGGATACCTACTACCCCTTCGAACTACCTGAACCTCCACGCGTCAGCCTAAATCGAGCCATTGCTGGAACCATTGCCGCCATTGATTCACCATCAGGCATCGTTGTGCTTTGCGATCCGCCAATAGCAACAAATTTTATTGATGGTCATTGATCAATATTGCCAATCGCTATAGAGCCGTTCTCGATAACACTTCACTTACTTTATTAGGCTTCAATCGCACCTGGACCCATTGCATCAATTACGCTGCCTGTTTCACAGATTTCCTTTAAACGTCCAAATCGCCAATCGACAACTCGATCCAGCCTCAACACTTTAGGTATAAGACCTTCGTGAGTCACGCAATAAGTAAGTGACGTCATTTGGTCGCCGCAGATCGCTAACTCTATTCTCCCTTCTTCTCTGCTCGAAAATCCCGAAATAAAATACGACATCGACAGGGTCGCTCTATCTAAAATGACTTTCGCATCTACCCATCCAAGGCCTCTCAGTTTGAAGCGAAACTGCCCTTTATGTGGCGCAATTTCAGTTATTGCGCCGTTCCATTTTTCCCACGTCGCAACATCCGAGGCGATATCCCAAACGCGTAATGGTGTCACATTAATTTGTATAGTATTAATTGTCATTTTCTCCCAACCTTTCAATATCGAACTCCTCCGTCAACAGGCACAACAGCTCCGTTTACGTATCCGCCTACGACCAAAGAAACTATGACATTCGCTACGTCATCGGGCGTTCCGATGCGGCCCATCAAGACACTTGCAATCTTCTCTTTCTTGATCGAGTCTGGCAGACCATATGTCATCGTGGTTTCAATAAATCCCGGTGCTACCGCGTTGGCGACGATCCCGCGCGACCCGTACTCTTGCGCAATTGCCATGGTCAATCCGATCATGCCTGCCTTTGAAGCTGCATAATTAGCCTGGCCAGCGTTACCTCTGGTGCCAACTATCGAGGTCACATTCACAATTGCGCCACTGCGGGCTTTTAGCATTGGAAGTAGCGCATGTTTGCTACAGAGAAAAGCGCCTTTCAAGTTAGTGTTCATCACATCATCCCAAGCCTCGCTTGACATGTTTACCAACAACGAATCGCGAGTTATACCCGCATTATTTACCAAAATATCAAGCCTGCCAAAATCGCCGACAATACTTTGCATCATCCCGGCAACCGCACTTTCGTCACGCACGTCAGCTCGAATACGACTCGCGCTTGGAGAAATTGACTTAAGTTCATCAAGACAATTCTGGGCATCGTCAGAATCTCGATTCACATTGACAACGACATTTGCCCCAGCTCTGGCTAAAGCCAGAGCTGTCGCTTTTCCTATGCCGCGAGCAGCGCCGGTCACGACCGCAACTCTACCGTTTAAATCCATCACGTTACGACCTCATACGCAACCCGCGATGAGACTAACTCCCAAATTCGCGTAACCGAAGCAAAGTTGACAAGTTTTGGACGCGTGACAAATGAGATCGACCCGTCTCCAATAGCTTGAGTTATAACCGCTAGAGATCGGAAGTTTACAACTGATGTTCGACCAAATGAATGAACATTGGGGGTTGCTAAATTTGACGAAAAGGTTTCGTTTGCGCTTAGCAATGCCTCATCGGCACGCGTGGGCAACCAATCGTATGGATCGATTAAGATTTCCACCAAGTCCGAACCGTGATCCCGTAGGTTCAAATCGTTATCGAAATAGTCTTCAAGTTCGGCTTTGTCTGCCCAAATACTCAATTTTTGTTTTGGGTCCACCAGAAAGCTAACGACATGACCGCCATTCGAAATAAAGTCATCTAAAAATACTTTTTGTGCCGCCGTTGGCAATACGGCCCTGAGTCGCTCGCAGTACGGCTGAAATGAAATCGGGATCCAAACGCAGCGGATACCGATCGGATCAATCACAATGACATCGCCTTTGACAGGTTGAACCTGTGAGGACTCGCGCCATGTTACAAATCCGGGGTGATCTGGAATTCCGATAGTGTATAACACTTTAAAACCCACCTCCAGTGGAAATCTTTTCCGGCAACGCGTCTAGGTTTATACGACTTGAGATTGTAGGGTGGCGAGACGGAAACCACCAGTTTGCATTGCCAAAGATTCGCATGATCGTTGGCACCAATATCGTACGAACTACCAATGCATCGAGAAAAATTGCAGTTGCCAGCGCTATGCCGAGTTGTTGAACAACCCCAAGTGGCGTCGCTGCGAACGCGACAAACACCGCAATCATGATGGCAGCAGCCCCAGTCACGAGTCGTGCGGTATCAGACACTCCAAGAGCGATACTTTCTGTCAAAGTATTTCCGTTTTCATGGCGCTCACGAATGCGACTGACGATAAATACTTCGTAGTCCATACTCAAGCCAAACAAAACGGCAAATACAATCACCGGAGTCACGGAGTTTATCGGCGCAGGATTTGCAACTATGTGTCCAAATCCCATTTGGAAAATGGCCACTAGGACACCGAGGCTCGCGATGGTGACCAGCGCGTTCAGCACGATCGCTTGTAAGGGAATCACAAGCGATTTAAAGGTCCAAGCAAGCACAATGGCGGTGATCAAAAAAACTGCCGCAATTATCTCAGGAAATCTACCAATTACACTCGCGTCAAAGTCATACCCGGTAGCGTTTTGACCCCCTACCCATGAAGTCATTTGACTTTTGCTGAGTAAATTGGATAATTGACTCCGTACTACACCTATAAGCGCGTGAGTTCTTGCATCGTTTGCCGATGTACCAGGTGTAACGTCGATTATCGCGTACCATCTATCTTTGGATTGATACACCCAGCGAGAAATTGCCCCGGCTTCTCCCGGACTTAAGGTGCTTGGATTTTGGTACAAATCCAAATAACCAGAAAGACTCAAATTCGGCACCCAAGATGTTGGACCCGAGATGCTTTTCACATCCGGCACTCTTGCCAGATCGTTCGCGACGCTCGCTATCGTCGCCAGGTTAAACCGTGTAGCAAAAGTACCATTTCCACCCAATACAATCTGCACTGGAAACAAATTTCCAACCGCAAAATGCTTGGTTAGAAAATCTAATCCTTGTCGCGACGATGCCGACGTGGGAAGTTGGTTAGCTGAAGCGACTGGTACCTGCATTTTTAGACCTAACACTGGAACAGCGAGTATCGCCAACAACACAACGCCTGAAAAAAAATAACCAACGGGTTGCTTCATCAACCGCGTGGTCCAGCGATACCAGCCCTGATTGCCCTTACTGGTACTTTGGGCTCGACCAATTCGAAGTGCGTTTACTCGAGGTCCCAAGAGCATCAACAGCGCAGGTAGAAGCGTCCAAGCCGCGATGACCGACACGATCACTACCAAAACGCCACCAAGTGCAATCGACGTAAATATTGTCAACTTGGGCAAAAACAGAGCAGTGAGACTCACGATGACGGTCATGCCGGAATAAAAGACAGCTCGACCAGCTGAGTAAAGCGATCGATGCAGTGCTTGCTCTGGTCCTAAATTTGTAAGCTCACTTCGAAATCTACTTATGATGAAGACGCAGTAGTCGATAATTACGCCTAGGCCGATCATACTTATGGCGTTTGTCAACAAGATATTCAACTGATGTCCGCGAGAAATAAAATACGACAAACCCATCGTCACTGGAAGAGCAAATCCAGCAATGACAAGCGGCAACACCGACGCAACCACGGAACGAAGCACAAGCAATAGAACCAAAATCAACAACGGAAAGGCAATTCGTTCGGCACTGGTAACGTCTTGTTGAGTCGCGACATTAAGGCCTTGGCCAAGCGCTGGACCACCAGTAACAAACGCATGTTCGCCAGATGACAAACCCGCATTTACAATTGCTTGAATTTGTGGCACCAAATTCTGGGCGGTGCTGTCATTTCTGGTCGCTAAACGCACTCTCAAAAATGTCGCATGTCCGTTATCGCCACTAAACACACCAGCTGGGGAGTTGGCTGACGATTCGACATTAGCAACCGCGGGACTTGCCTTGAGTCGCTGCGTCATATCACTCACAATTACTCGGCTCGCAGGCGTAGTAAATAGTGTTTTTTTGTCATCTAGCACCACAATCACGGTCTCTGGACTTAGTTGTGGGAAATGATCAGAAATTATTTGCTGCGCATACGTTGAAGGGCTATTAGGACTTGAAAATCCCCCAGCCGATAGCACGCTGGGAAGCTTTATGGCAAAACTAGCCATGCTCCCTACGATAACGATCCAGATCGCTATAATACTCTTTGGGTGACCAGTCACCCAGTTTATAATTTTACGCATTCCTCAAATCACCTTCCATTCCTAATCACTAACTAATTCGTAATCTGCCATCGACTGTGCCAAGGTCGCCGCCAAGTTAACCGCGACACCGTCTTCTAGAGGATTGAGCCTCAAAAATAGCCCCAGAGCTTCGATCTGACGACGTACATCGTGTCCGGTTTTAGCGTTAATGCGCATCACCATAACAAACGACTCAAGTGCCCCACCCCGATCTCGCGCATGAAGCTGGGCTCGCCCTAGACCCATTAGTAAAGAGATGTTGGCGGGATCGGCTCTCACCGCGTCCTCGAAACTACGAAGAGCCAACTTCTCGTTACCGCCTAGCCAAGGAGGGACACTCTGGTACCAAAGTCCAATCGCATACAGTGAATGTGCATGGCACGGCTCGAGATTCAAGGCCATCCTAAAACAAGTCCTAGCTTGTTTGATGGCGATCAATTTAAAGAGCCCTCTACTTTCCATGCCGATTCTTCCAATTGCCCTACCTAACTCAAAATAAAGATCCGCGCTTTCGTATCTCGAATTTGCCAGTTCTTCACAGATATACTTTGCGCGCAAATGAAGCGTTTTTGAATTCCAGCGGTCAAATTTGGCACCACCGTGAATCGCCGCGTCATTCCAGTAAGAAGCCGCCTGGATTTGGCGTTCGACTGAATCGCACACCGCAACAGCAATTTCAGGTGGCAAACTCAGTTCATTACTCAACTCCCTTAACGCGTCCATTATCAAGGTGTTATAGTGTGCCAAAAACTGATCTCGAGGGCGTCGTGGCAACTCCGGAACTTCGATTGGATTTCCGATTCTAACATTTGCTCGATGCCGCCTAGGCCAGCGCCGGTGCTTTGGCATAATGTCAAAGGTTCCAAACGTTCCCATCGGTACTATTGGTACGCGCGTCAGTGCTGAAAAAAGAACTGAACCTTCTTTTCCCTCTTGCAAAAACCCTGTGGTAGTTCTGGTTCCTTCCGGATATAAACACACTACCTTTCCTGCCTTTAGATACTCGGTAATGGTTCGAAATGCTTGAGAGTCAGCTACGGATCGATTAATCGGAATGCAACCAAGCGTCAAATGCCACCAGCGCGAAATTGGCCGCTCAAAGGCTTCCTTCTTGGTTACAAAATAGACCATTTCATGCCGAGCTTTAGCAATGACTGTTGCAACGATAAAGTGGTCTAAATAACTGGCATGGTTTGCGACAACAATGTACCCGCCACTTTTCGGTAGATTGACCTCGCCTTCGATCGACCCGATAAGCCAGCGACCAACTACCGTTCCAATTACAAACCTTATAAGTACGGCAATCATATCAAGACGCCTTGGTGTTTCGGGACGACCTTTAGTAGGCGGTGTCGATCGCACTGACTTCTAAACTCAACGACATCCGAAACTGTCAAATACGGCAAGTCAAAAACGGCGGCCAAGCTCCTAAGATCATCTCTACGAGCCATTAAACCGTCCGGACGCAGAATTTCGACAATGACAGCCGCGGGCTTATGTCCAGACATTTTCGCCAGGTCTACCGAAGCCTCGGTATGTCCCCTTCTAGTAAGTATCCCACCATCTCGAGCAATCAATGGAAATACGTGTCCCGGCCAAACAAAATCTGACGGGGTTGCATCGTCGTCAACGCCACGCAGTATCGTGCAGGCGCGATCTAAGGCAGATATACCAGTGCTCACACCATATTTGGGGTGAGCATCAATAGATTGCGTAAACGCCGTCCTAAAAGGGTCGCTTTGATCTCCAACAATTTGTGTGAGATTCAGTTGAGCGGCAATTTCGGTGCTAACTGGAAAGCACACCAGTCCCCTACCATGAGTAATCATAAAGTTAATCATCCATTGCGATGTCCGATCCGCTAATCCGATGAGATCACCTTCATTTTCCCGATCTTCATCGTCTGCTACTACAATCAATCCACCTCTGTCCAAGACCGATAGAGCACGATCCATTAAGTCCATGTCAACTCTCTCTTTCGCTTTTTCGTTAGTTATCCTTTTATGCCCAAGATTCTGCCTACAACCTGCAAAAGAAACGACACGCGACGATCCTTTGGCAAAATAGGCATCTGATATGACGCTTGTAATTCTGGAACCAGCATTACCATCAGCGCCAAAATAAAATATCCAACAATTGACGGCTCAGCGACATCGAACGTACCGTCGGCGACGCCGTTGGAAACAATTTCACAGAGCGGTTGTTGCAGATCAGCAAATATCAAAGCTACCTCGTCAGCAAATTCAGGAGAATTCTGAAACTGATGGCGAACCCAAATCTGTATAAATGGCATTGCGGATTCATCAATCGAAAAAAACGTTTCAAGTACCACTTGTATTTTCTCTAGGTGAGTTGCCTGCATAGCTAAAACTTGCTCGGCTACAACGTTAAACTGCGCGACCACAGACTGGAGAACCGCTAAATACAATTCCTTTTTACTTTTGAAGTACAAATAAACCGTACCTTTACCAAGTCCGGCTCTTATTGCAATTTCATCGATATTGGCCGCGCCATATCCTTTTTCAGCGAATTCACTCGCTGCCGCAAAAAGCAGATCTCCTCGTCTTTGTTCTTGATCTGTAATCGTTACCACCACCGTTTCTTATATGACTGACCAGTCACCCATATAATACGACAAACAACCGGCGTCGTCAAATGATTTTGTCAATTTTATTTGAAAATTACACCTACCAGCTGACTTACTTTGATAAGACAACAGCGACAGTTGTATTTAACAATTGCCTTTGTAGAGCGAGCGAAAAATCACGATTATGGCAAGTTCGATTGGCCTTGCCAAACTTGAGAAAGGCAAGGTCTAATAACATAAACCATTGCAGTCGATCTGCCATGAAATACGTTAGACGCTCCGGGGGAGAGACTCGAACTCTCAACCCCACGGTTAACAGCCGCGTGCTCTGCCAATTGAGCTACCCCGGAAAGTACTTGTACAACTTAGCATGGAGTTAAAAAAACTTGACCCTTTAGATCGCCAGATACGTAGGATAAACAAAAAAAAATAAAATATTCGCACAATTAAGGCTCCATGAGGCCCTTCAAGGTTCCATCTTTGTCGGTAGAACGCAGCTTACGAATTGCTCTTGACTCTAACTGGCGAACTCGCTCTTTTGAAATACCGAGTCTTTGAGCAATTTGATCCTCAGAAACTAGGTCTTTTTCATGCCCTAAACCATATTTCATTGTGACAACTTCGCGCTCTTTGTCGGTGAGTGGTTGTATCGCATCAACCAACGCTTCGCGTAGTCCTTCGTGCTCCATTCCGCCGTAAATCCCGATCGATCCGGCGTCTGAAATGGTGTCGATCAATGATAAATCACTGTCTGAATCAGTAGGAAAGTTTTGATCCAGTGAAACTGCCTCAGTTCGATAGTTCAGCAACTCAACTATTCGAGTTTTGGAAATTGAACAATGTAGCGCCAGCTCATCCACAGTCGGTTCACGAGACAGTTCTTGAAGCAACAATACTCTTGCGCGCACGACCTTGACAACTTCTTCGCTGATGTGTTGTGGAAGTCGTATCGAACCTTTTTGTTCTCCAATAGCACGGGTAATAGATTGCCTAATCCACCAAGTGGCGTAAGTCGAAAAGCGAAAGCCACGATGGTAATCAAACTTTTCGGCCGCTCTCATCAAACCTATATTTCCCTCTTGAATTAAATCCAAAAAAGATAAACCGTGAAATCGATAGCGCTTTGCAATCGAAACGACAAGCCTCAGGTTTGAGTTGGTAAGGGCTGCCCGAGCCTCGTCTGCATCTTGGATGATATTAGACTCGTCACCGGTTGCATCACCACTGGCAATCCGATCAAGTGCCAACTGCCCAGCTTCCACGCGTTTGGCCAACGAAACCTCGGTGCTGAAATCCAGCAAAGGAAACTTAGAAATTTCTGCGAGATACTCTCTTAGAGATATCTCAGAATCGGTTCCTTGGTTAAAAGTTGTGTTCCAAAGTGTCACGCCGTTGATCCACCGCCGTAGGTCTATAACTACAATACCTGGCTAACCGAGCATGTTTTTATGCTAATCGTACGTTTGGGCAAAAAAGGCAAGCAGCTCACCAACTGCATCATCCCTCGTTTCTTGATCTCGAGTACGGGCAAGCATACGGCGTATGTGTATTAAGGTCTCCGACACCCCAATTATGTGAGCCTTGTCATCTTCAGACTCGCTCGGAGAGCTTCTGATTTGGCGAACCATATCATCAACCATTCGTCCCGCATGATGTTCTAGTAAACGTGCTATTGCATCAACCTCATCGATTTCTGACGGTACTGCCACCAGCCGCATTAACAGTCCACGAGCCTTTGGCGAAAGCTTCACCGCAGTCGCAACAATTTCGTTTTTTGAACTCGATGAAACAATGTGCTTAACTAATTCAACGTGGATTGAGTTAGAAAACAAATATTCGGGTATAAATGGAGCCAACCCACTGGGATTTTGAAGCAAGATCCGCAATGCTTCATTGTATGGTCGCAGCGACGGCTCAAGAAGTTCATTAATCGCACTCTCAATCACGTCACGTTGCAACGCAGGGTCTTCAGCCTGATCAAGCGACGAAGAATTTGTCTCGCTTGGAGCAAAACTATCAACGTGACTTGTGGTATTTACCTGCGCTTGTCTTGACCGAGATTGCCACAACTTTACGTATTGGTCTAAAGTTCGATCCAATTCTTTCACGTCCAGTTTGCACAGATCGCCAACCATCATTAAATATTCTGCGCGCACCATAGGATTAGGGTGCTGGGCAACTAATTCTAGTGCGGCATTAGCTGCATTTACCCTGCCTTCAATGCTTGATAGGTCTTTGGACCCCACCAACCGCTCAAGTCGAAAAGACAAAAACGGCTTGGCTTGCGAAACTGCAACAGCAAGCAACTCGGGATCTCTAAGCGAAGACGGATCCGCACCCTCGGGAAAGCTAGCGACTCTTATGTTCAAAGAATACTTGCGTTCCCACTCGTAAATTCTTTCGGTAGCGTTAGATCCCGCCTTGTCGCCGTCAAATGCCAAAACGACATTCCTAGAAAAATTCTTTAGTCGGTCAATATGTTCCTCTGTCAATGCGGTACCACAGGTGGCAACCGCAATAGGCAAATTGGCGCCAAAAAACGCTATAACGTCCGTGTAGCCTTCACAAATTACAACCCGATCTTGGTGTACGATATGTGACTTCGCCCAATTGAGGCCGTACAACACGCGACGTTTTGCGTAAATCTCGGTCTCTGGCGAGTTCTTGTACTTCGCCGGTTCACCTTCTCCCGGATAATGAACTCCAGGTAGCACGCGCCCGCCAAAAGCCACTGGATTTCCCGACTGGTCAAATATCGGAAAAACTAAACGTCCCGCGAACATATCGCGAGCTCGCCCGCGGGAATCAATATACCCTAAACCAGAAGCAGTAAAGATCTCGTTTGGAACCCGGAGAACAGCCGATAATTTACTTGAATCAGAGGACGCTACTCCAACTTGGAAATCGTCCCACAACTTGGACTCAATTCCCCTTGATTCCAGATAGTTACGCGCAAATTCAAACTCGGGCAACCTCAAGTTATTATGATAATATTCAACCGCTCGTCGAAGCGTTTCTCTAACGGATTTAACTTGATTACGCTTGGTAGAATCCTCCGTTGAATCTCGCGTAATTGTAATTCCTACACGCTGTGCCAACTGCTCTACTGCATCGGCAAAGTCCAAGCGATCGACATTACGAACAAAAGTAATTGCATCACCCGAGGCATGGCAGCCAAAACAATAATATACGCCCATGCTTGGATTCACCGAAAACGACGGCGTTGATTCGCTATGAAATGGGCAAAGTCCAACATACCTGTTTCCAACACGCCTTAGTGGAATATGTTCTTGTACAAGATTGAGAAAATCTAGCTTTTCAAGCACAGCAGATATATCTTCGGAAGAAATTGCCATGCCACCTCCAAAATTCTCGGACTACTGAGCTTAGGTGCTTGTCTAGTTGAATTCACATGATAGCTTCAACTGAGCTGCCAAAAGTCCAACTAATATTCACTATCTTGTTTGGTCAGCGATATAACCGAATTAGACAGTATCGGATACAAGATTGCTAGATATCGACGCAAGAAGTGAGCGTACTTCGGTCGTCAAGTCCTCTATTTTTACTCTGACCTGAAGCGTAGAATCCCGATCACGCAATGTCACGCTACCATCTTGGACTGAATCATAGTCAACCGTAAGGCAAACTGGAGTACCGATCTCATCTTGTCGCCGATATCTTTTGCCAATAGACTGCGTTTCGTCAAAATCACATACAAAGTACTCCGACAATTGGTCAAAAATATCATTTGCCACTGAAATTAAGGGCTCCTTTTTTGCCAATGGTAAAATTGCCACCTGGACTGGCGCAATACCGGGGTGCAACCTGAGCACCACGCGTGTTTCACCCGCAACTTCGTCTTCAAAATATGCCGCGATCAAAAATGCCATCATCGCCCGCGTCGCACCCGCCGCAGGTTCTATAACATAAGGGGTGTACCTGCTGTTGGTGGCTTGGTCATAGTATTCCAATTTGACACCTGACGCTTTTTCGTGCGAGGTCAAGTCGTAATCGGTGCGGTTTGCAATACCTTCTAATTCTCCCCAACCCCAAGGAAATAGAAATTCAATGTCTACGGTACCAGCACTGTAGTGTGACAATTCTTCCTTTTCATGGACACGTAATCGAAGCATGCCGGCTGGAATTCCATTGTCTAGATACCATTGAAAACGTTGCTGATACCAATACTCAAACCAAGTATCGGCCTCGTCAGGTGGAACGAAAAATTCCATTTCCATTTGCTCAAATTCACGCGTACGAAAAACAAAATTCCCCGGCGTAATTTCATTTCGGAATGACTTACCCACTTGCGCGATGCCAAATGGGGGCTTCTTGCGCGACGTAATCAAAACGTTAGCAAAATTTATAAACATTCCCTGAGCGGTTTCCGGACGCAAATAAGCCACCGCCGAATCGTTTTCAACAGGTCCGGCATGTGTTTTAAACATCATGTTAAATTCTCGTGCTTCGGTTAAATCAGTCGAACCACAATTGGGGCAAACACCATCGATGTGATCTGCTCGCCAACGCTCCTTGCATTTCTTACAATCCACTAAAGGATCAGTAAAATTTGCCAGGTGTCCGGATGCCTCCCATATCTTGGGGGTAGTCAAGATCGAGGCGTCAAGCCCAACCACATCTCGCCTTCGTTCAACTATCGCATGCCACCAGCGCGCCTTGACGTTTCGCAGCATCGCTACGCCCAAGGGACCATAATCATACGTTGATCGAAATCCACCATAGATTTCTGCCGATTGGTAAACAAATCCACGTCTCTTGGCAAGACTTACGATCTTGTCCATAAGGTCATCTTGAGTCATAATCCAAACCATCCTAATTGAGGCCACATGTTAATAGCCACCTAGATGCAGGGCCTTTACCTTATGATCCAACATCGTTTCAACAAGTGACACTGTGATAGCTTCGACCTCGAGCCGCAACTCGGAGTCTGGCAATGAAAGCGCTGCTGACAGTTCACCTTCCGACATTAAATGGAATACCCTGAGCGCGTCGCTTGAGATTTGAGTTACGTTCGTATGCTTTGAACAAACTACACCGTTCCCGGATCGGGCAAATGCAGATAAATTCTCTTGGCTACCGCACTCAACACAGGTATCTAACTCCGGAACAACACCTTGCGTTTGAAGCAGCTTCCACAAATATCCGCTTAGCAGAAACGGGGAATCGCAGGCCTCAAGCCGATAAAGCGCTCGGATCAAAAGCTTAAAGATATCAAAATCGGCACCAGTTTCACCAACTAGTTCTTCAACTACTTCGACCATCGCAAATCCTTTGCGAATCCTCTCCAGATCTCGTTTTAAAACAGGAAAAAGTTCAATGGACTCTACTTGGGTAATAATATCTAACTCTTTTCCCTTCCAACATTGCACGCTAACGTAAGAAATTGGCTCGAGTCGGGCGCCAAACTTGGTCTTCGTTTTGCGAATCCCTTTCGCTACGGCACGAATTTTTCCCGACTGCGCACCATACAGCGAAATAATACGGTCGGCCTCTCCGAGCTTCCAGGTTCGCAAAACCACGGCGGAATCGTTATATAGCACCACTCTAAGACCTTTTTCGCCTACGCGAAATTCCAGTGTTAAACAGCAAAGAAAACACGCCAATCACTATCAAGACATATAATGCTGGATGAAAACCCGCAAAGACTAATGCAACGAGAGCCAAACCAAAAGCGATAATTCCTACTGATGCAAGCGTTCTCACCAGCTATTCTCGAACCTTGCCGTAGCGACGATTTCTACCTTGAAACTCATATATCGCTTTATATAAGTCTTCACGCCGAAAATCAGGCCACAATACGTCGGTGAAAACAAGCTCTGAATATGCGATTTCCCATAGTAAAAAGTTAGATATGCGGTACTCGCCCGAAGTTCTAACGACAAGATCTGGATCTGGAGCCTCAGGATGGTAAAGAAATTTAGAAATGGATTTCTCATTGACATCCGATGCTTTGATGCCACTGTTTATAAGGCTTCGGACAGCATCAATTATCTCAGCACGACCGCCGTAATTGAACGCTATCGTAAGAGTGAGTTTGTCGTTTTTCGCGGTTTGAATCGCGCTTTCGTCCATTCTCTTTAGCACTTTTCGAGGTACCCGCCAGTCTCGGCGACCAGAAAAACGTATTCGTACCCCTTGTTGATCCAGTTCGTCCTTGCGTCGCAACAAAAGTGATTCGTTAAAATTCATTAAAAAACGAACTTCATCTATCGGCCGCCGCCAATTTTCGGTCGAAAACGCATAGACAGTCAGCCACCTAACTCCAACTTCCAAACAGCCATATATCGTGTCCATCAGCGCTGCTTCACCAGCGGCATGTCCGTCTGTTCGAGGTAAACCACGCTTTTGGGCCCAACGGCCATTCCCGTCCATAACGCACCCAATGTGTACCGGCATTCGATTTAGATCCAGCGACGAAAAAGGAGCATCGGAGGAATCGGGCTCAAAGAACGGCACCGGATCAAAAGTCACCTTTAGACGCCACCTCTCATCAATGCCGCCGTCAGATGCAAAGTAAGGTCGACGTTCTCAGTGGCCATATGTAGCTCGTATCTCATTCCCGATACGTCAAAGTAATACCGTCGCAGAACTTCAGTAACGCGTTTTGCGCTTCGAGCCAAACTTATGGTGGAGGCCAAATTGAGCTCGATACCTCCATTTTTTTGGATCGTCGCCACGCCGGTAGCAATTTCTGATACCCCTGTAGGTTGCGAGATTAAAAACTCGACGTCAAGGTCAGAGGAGATTCGCAAATACCCACACTCAATATGCATCGGAGTCTGGTCGAGCAAGTTGGATGTTTGTTGAGAGTAGATTAGAAAACCTTTTGGGGAAAGAGTAAGGCTAACGTACTCGCTATATTCAAAAGGTTGGATGGTAGGATAGATTCCCCTACCAGAGCCAGTATATCTCCCGGCAATCGCCTCTTTTAAGTGCTGCGCATCCAAACTTAATCACGTCTCCTATGCATCAAGCGTCCTTCAACCCAGATCGTCTAACACACTAATAGTAACTAATCCCATAAGAAATCTATACCTATCTGCTGAATAATGCGTGATTCGACAACTTCAAACCGACGTATCATTAACCGCGCTTAGCGCGGACTTCGTAACAGCAATTTAAAGTCCCAAGTCGTCCAAAAAACTCGGTGTTGACTGCCAATCCTTTGCGACTTTCACCACGAGATCAAGAAACATGCCACTTGGCATTGACGCTCTTACTAGCGTGCCAACTCTTTTTAGGTTTTCCCCACCTTTGCCTAATACAATACCTTTTTGGCTACTACGTTCAACGAATATTTCGCAACGAAGGTACTTACCCTCCACTTCCGTAACTGCAGTTGCAATCGAGTGTGGCAATTCTTCACGCAAAGTGTCAAGTAGCGCCTCTCTGACTAATTCTGCAATCCATTCCGTATCCGTCGTATCTTTCGTCGTTCCGATCGGATAATACGGAGGGCCCGACGGCAACCTGGCAATAATAGCTGTCCGCAGCTCGTTTATGCCTTCGAGCGTCGAGGCCGACACCGGGAAATATTCATCAAAGTCATAACTTGACAGCTCGGTCAACCTCTCAACAAGCATTTGTTTTGACGCTCGGTCAATTTTATTTAAAACCAGAAAACTACCTTTAGGAGAGGCTTCCAAAATTCTTTTGTCCCCGGGACCGGTCTTTGCAGATACATCAACAACTGCCACTACTAAATCAGCGTCTCCTAGCGCATCTGTTGCGGAGTCATTCAACCGAGCTCCCAATGCCGATCTTGGCTTATGGATTCCAGGTGTATCGACAAATACCACCTGCGTATCATCTCGTGAAAGTATTCCTCGTACCTGAGTACGCGTAGTATTTGGGTTGCTAGACACTATTGAAATCTTCTCTTCAACTAGCGCATTAACCAGCGTCGACTTACCGACATTCGGACGCCCCACAACAGCCACAAAACCTGATCGAAAATCAACAAATGTCAAGATTGATCCTCTGCGACGGTCGGACTCGGCGTTAGAAGTTCTAAGCGAAGTCTAACGATACGATTACCCGATATTTTTTCCGCGACAAAACCATATTGGTCGGTCTCAATTGACTCGCCTTCAACGGGTAAATGTCCCAGGATCTGAAGAAACAAACCGCCGATTGTGTCCCAGTCACCAGTAGGCAAATCAAAACCATATTCTTCGTTCAATTCATCAACACTTTTGGTTGCCTTTATAACATAACTATTTGACGAAACCGATAAAACTTCAGCTTCGTCAGAATCAAACTCATCGGTGATTTCACCTAAAAGTTCTTCAATTAAATCCTCCATAGAGACCACACCTGCTGTACCTCCATATTCGTCGACCACAACTACTAGGTGGTATTTACCCGACTGCATTTCGCGCAACAGATCGGGCACCTGTTTGGTCTCCGGTACAAAATGCGCCTTACGGCTAAACTGATTTACCGGCAAGTTCCCCTTGCCGGCCCGGGAAGCCCTCATTAATTCCTTAGCGAGAACCAGTCCAGTTATATGGTCAATATCACCCGAATATATCGGCAAACGAGAAATTCCTCGGTCTAAAGCCAGGCTTAGCACCTCTTCCACGGTAGAAGTCTCGCTCGCTGCCACCACATCTAACCGCGGCACCATAAGTTCTCTAGCCACCGTGTCCCCGAATTCGATTACCGATGCAATGAATTCCCGCTCTTGGTTTTCAATAACGTCCTCTTCAGCAGCGGCATCTGCCATTGCTAAAAGTTCTTCCTCGGATACTGCATTCACCATCGCGTACGGGCGCCCTTTGAGTAAAAGGTTTGTCAATACCCCAACAATCCATGATGCTACTCTCACCAATGGAAACTTTACCAAAGCGGAAACAATCGGAGCTGAGAACAATGCGCTAGATTCCGCGTGGCGTACTGCAAAATTCTTTGGAATTGCTTCAGCGAGCATAAAAATTACAACCGTCTCAAAGATGATTGCTACGGTGACGCCAAGAGTACCAAACAAGCGCTCGGCTATTACGCCGATCAATGTGGCCGCAACTAACTGCGACACCAACCCGGTCAACAATATAGCATTCAAGTAAGCCGTCGGATGGGAAATCAGGCGAGCCAATACTTTAGCGCCTCTTCTTTCCTGATCTATCATCGCTGCTGCTTTGACTTTGGTAATTCGAGTCAGAGCTGTCTCTGCCATCGCGATAAACCCGGAAATAGCAATGAGCATGGTTACCACAATTACTGTTAACGTGTCGGTCGCCTGCCAGGTGCCTGAAGCTAAAAGTATCCTCACTTAATCCCGTTCTTGGCGACTTCGCCCAAAAGAACATTCCCTTTCAAATTTTGATTTATTGCAAACCTCGCGATATGGCGTGGGATCTAGTTATTGGTCGGTTTGGTAATAATACTTACAAAGCAACTCGAACTCAAGTGATTCCATTGCCAGGGCTTCGTCGTCTTGTTCGTGATCCATCCCCGAAATATGGAGCACACCGTGAACTAATAGCAACGCGAGCTCATCCTCAATTGTACCGCGGTGAATACCACCTAGGTTTTTTTTAGCGTTTTTATCTGCTATAGTTGGGCAGATAAAAATTTCGCCAAGGATCCTAGGTACATCTTCGGTAAGCTCCAAATCCCAGCTTATGGGAAACGAAATAACATCCGTAGGACCTTGTTTCTCCATGTATGTAGCATTTAGCTCCGCGATCTCCGCCTCAGTAACAAAACTAACGTAACACTCGGCATTTCCTAGTACACCCTGGGATTCAATAAGAATCTCGGTGAACTTTTGCCAACGTTCGGTATTCGCCAACTCTATATCACTTGATTTTGTCAAAAAAACTTTGATGCTCACTAGAAAAAAGATCCTAAGCGAAACGTATTGAAGATAAGCAAACAAGCTTAAACATTTATAAGGTTAGTTTTTCTCCGAATCAGCAAACAATATCTCGGGTTCGAGCCACACACCGATAAAAGCAAACAAATACATGCCTTTACGGCAACAAAACCAACCTTTAAAAACAAAACCCCCTCGCCTGAATTATCTTGGCGAGGGGGTTTTATCTAATTGTATTTATTGCCCATATTTGACGGCTTATACTCCAACGCTG
>JAJYGT010000159.1 GCA_021785005.1 Actinomycetes bacterium | reverse complement strand
TCATAAATGGTATAGCTGTTTGCACAACAGTATCAACTTCGACGTGAGAGCCCTTCATATGCGCTAAGCCGCCGTCGTCATCAAAACCAAAATCGGATCTCTTATAGTCATACTTTTCAATTAAGTGCTTTGCAAGTTGAATTCGTCTCCATCGCGATACTGGAGACTTTTCTAGTTCGCCGAGCCGTGAATCAGGCTCTGGATTGAAACAAAACAAATACGGAAATATCTCCCGATCCTTCAGTCGAAAAAAGATATCAATCAGATCCGCGTCGCTTTCGCCAAGCCCCACTACGGTATGGCAATTCACTTTCCAGGGACCAAAAATGTCGCGTGCATCGTCTACAACAGACCAGTATTTCTCCCAAGATAGACCCGCGCCGCCTGCTGGAACATCAGTACGCAATGATCTAAAGAGCTCTTCGGTGACCGCATCAAGTCCGACACCAATCATGTCCACACCGATCTCAGCAAAATGCTCCAACTTGCGTCGATTTAAAGTCGGCGGCGCTACAAGAATTGACAAAGGAGTCTTGACCTTGGAACGAATTTGCTTAGTTATTTCAACAGTATCACGATAGGCCAACGGGCTAGTCACCATAGAGATACACAGACGAGTCAAGCTAGCTGCTTTTTCAGCCATTCGATCGACTAGCTCCGAAGTCTTTAGAAGTGGCCATTCAACTCGAATAAAAGACTTGTCCTCGTAGTCGCCTGGTCGTGTCCTAGCTAGACCGCAGTATGCACAATCGCTTCTGCAACCGTCTTCGTAGTTCAACAAAAGATTGATCCCGCCAAATTCAAACTCTCGCGAAAACCTTCCCGAACGAAATTGCAATGCAATAGCAGACGCAGCTGATACCCTCACCCAATCAGGAGAGATCTGTGCATCACCGTTGTCTCGCCGATTCGAAAACCGAACCGTACTTGTCGTGGAATCTATTACGCTCACGAAGTTAACTCCTCTGGAATATAGCAAGAACCAATACGTCTCGGCTCAGCTTTTTGATGTACATTTTGATAAGATTCGCAAATAGCCCTAGACAGCATCATTGGATCCAACACCTTGGATGCGTCAAGGCTTTTTATGATTCTACGAGTCAGCAACGTCTCATCGATAACAGCCCAACGCAACACTTCTTCCAACTCGATTAGTTCTCTAGGTGCCGAGTTGAAATCGCCGGTTACAACGGCGGATTTGATAACTTCGCCCTGGTTTGCAATGACTAACCTAAGAGTTCCGATGGCTGTACGGATGTCGGTCGAAAATTCACCGCAAGCACCACGCCCACCCTCGAACAACCAATTTGTCGTTGCGTACTTCTCCTCCAATAAGTCCCTTGAAGTCGCAATAAGTGCATCCGATGCACCCTCGTATATTGACTTTGCCTCAAAGATTCGTTCAAACGAATCGATTAAAGCCTCTTGAACTCGCTGAAACGACGCATCGCTCCCAAGCTCTCCAATCACAGTTGTCGTGCGATCACTAATTGCCTGTAGACCATGCGCACCCAATTTAGCTAGTGGTACCTTAAGCAAGGACAAAAGCAACTCTTTGTCCAAATCAAATAAAAGACTTGCGTGAAATAAAATAGCACGACCGCTTTGATAAAATCCAAGTCCGGCAATCTTTTTCCCGTTTACTTCGATATCATTTTTACCACGCAAAGCTGCCGTAATACCGATTATTTCAAGCGCTCCAATTACAGCATCTGCAAAACGGCTAAATCCCTGTCGAGCACTAGCAAATCGATCACTTGAAATTGCAAAAGCAACACCGATTTGGTCGTTACCCATTAAAATCGCTCCACCTCCTGTGGATCTTCGGTTTATCGAGATGTTTCTATTCTTGGCTTCGTCTAAATTGACCTCAGCTTCAGTTCGCTGAAATCGACCCAAAAGCACGCAATGATCCGCATAAGAATAGATGCGCAGCATTGATCTACCAGTTTCACTTCGCCCGGTCTCTACGACCATGGCTTCGTCAAATGCCAAACCAAGCGCGCTCGATACGCCGGAATCTCCTAAAAAGACCTGCATCTCTTCCATCACGACAGAGTCACCTCGGAAAGACCATCAGCGATGCTTCCGGCCCAACTCATCGAACAACACCACTCAAACAACTTTGGATCCAAACCTTTTTTTGCCGCATAGGCAATAGTGCCATCAGCAGGGTACGCCATACCATTTAAACCCAGGTCTATCGCCGCATGATCGAGCTCAGCCTTTATCGAACCCATCGGTCGAGCACAGCCAAGATTGATACGCGTGTCTGGCATCGCCACTCTGGCGTCAGCAAAAAAACTTGATACATCCTCAACCGATGGAGGTGTGACATGTTCCATGGGGGTTGACACCAAGGGAGTCAAAATCACAATGATTAAAGTGGACACGTCGTATTTGGCGATCATCTCAAGTGCCACATGCTCACCAAGAAACTTGCCGTAATGAAGACCTAAAATAATATGAGGTATAATTCTCAATGAAGCGCTAGATAGCAACTCAAGCGATCTATCGAAATCTGCAACCGTCAAATCGAGGTGATAGACGTCTCGAATCGTCTCGTTTGCGCCAATGATATCGAGCATAACTCCATCTACACCTGAATTTGCAAGTGCGTCTGCTAGACGCGGGCTGACCACGCCCGAATGTGCGATTACGGTCATCCCTAACTCTTCTTTGATACGTTGCACATGCTTTAGGTGGCGCTCAAGCGGCACTCCGCCGGTCTTAGTTGAGCCGCCAGATATCAAAAGCCCCTGACTCCCACCTTCTTTTAGCTTGGAAGCAACATCGAAAAGATTCTCTCCCATTCGAACTGAGATCATTCCTTGCAAGACTTTAGTTTGACAGTGATCACAACTCAATGCACACGAAGATCCGGTCACCGAAATAGGCAAAAAACGCTTCGGATTAGTTGGTTGCCATTCACTTGTCTGCCACGATTTCAGCCCAGGAGCATAGAACTCGAACGTGTTATCGAAATTCTGCTGTCTGATCTCAAAAGGCGCAAGGGTCTTCATCGAGCTAGCACACCCTTCACGCGATATGCAGCCACCCGGCTTTCAAACGCACTAACGATGTCATCACCGGAAATGAGATCATTCAATTCACTTGGTTGAGACATTGCAATCGCAAACAGCCAACTATCATAAGGCTGCGCATGTATTTTTGAAACATTATCCATTGCAGCTTCGTTTACTTCAACCAAGGTTCCGCTAACAGGACTTTGGATTGGCCCAACGAACTTCTCAGCCTCAAGTGTTCCAATGGTATCACCTTTAATCACTTCTTTGCCCGTGCCCGCCATGGCCAACTGTGCTAAAGTTCCATTAATTTCAAGACCTAAAGGGTCATAACCGATGTGTGCGATACCGTCTTGTACCTCAACCCACATATCCGTCGCGTCATCATAGAATAGACCTGTACGAATTTCGTACCCTTCAACTAAAATACCTGCCATTATGCCGCTATCTCCTTTAACAAAACTCCAGCATTCGCCAGCACTGCTACCTCTGCGTCAAGCAAAAGACCTTCGCTGACCAACACCGCAACTACATCATCAACACTTTTATTTTTCAGTGAAACACCCAGTTCGAACTTTTCCCCGGAATTGCTCGCAAAGTCTTCGAACTCAAGAATCATTGATTCAACTATCCCGAACACAACTGAAAACAAAAATTGCCGACCCCGCACCGAATTATAAACCACATAAACGCCAGCGCGAATCTTTACCACTCGCAGCGGTCGTGGAAGGGCGGGAAGAAATTCAGGATTCTTGGTCCATGACGAATCGCCAAGAAGCTCATCATATGCCTCGACAAGTTTCCATTCCTCATCAGTCAAAACACTTACTTTAGGATTTAATTCAAGAGCATTCGATAACGACGCCACAGCCTCATCCTTGAACGCTTCAGAATTAATGTCATTTGCAAAAACACCGACAAACCGACGCATAATCGACTCTATTTCGAGTTTCACCCTAACGTCTGCAATGTTGACAATCGAGGCAGCTCGAACATAATCAAACTTCTCAATCAAATTTCCAACAACAACGACACCGCCCTCAATCTCGCCGGCGCCATGCCCGCAAACTTTTGCCCCATTAACAGCAAACTCTCCAGTT
This sequence comes from Actinomycetes bacterium, assembly GCA_021785005.1. Lineage (GTDB taxonomy): Bacteria > Actinomycetota > Acidimicrobiia > Acidimicrobiales > Acidimicrobiaceae > Acidithrix. The sequence continues at coordinate 13,414 of JAJYGT010000159.1, read as the reverse complement.
TCATCGAGATCAGCGTTGATTCCAGCAGCTATAAATGCGCTTTTAAATGGTCGAAGAACTTTACTAATTGCAGCCGATCGAGAAATAGGCAATGCTTCACGCCTAGATGACACTTGAAAAAACAGCTGCTTATCGTCTAAATAAACAGGTCCGCCACCCACCTGACGCCTATAAATTGGTAATCCATTTGACTGACAGTACTCCTGATCAACCTCTTGAATACTTCTATGCATACCGATACCGACGTATGAAGACCCCGGACGCATAAAAGAAAGAGTCGTAGGTCCGCCTTTGCCTGCCGACGCGGCTAAAGCGTGCCATATGCTTTGCGATCGCAAAGCACTCACTCTCCCAAAATCAATAATGCGTAGTTCCGTCATTACAAACGCTCCCCTAGACGGTACCTGCGAAAGCGCCAATTCCGCCAGTAGCCATGTCTAGCATCTCAGCAATATCAAGAACTTGTAAATGCTCGTTGCCAGTAGATTTTGCCGCATCTTCAAAGCGTGAAACCTCATAAGGGCAACAAACAGCTAATATCTCCGCACCTGTCTCTGCCGCTTCACGTACGCGTCGCTCTGAGAGACGCTCAGACAAGTGATTTGAATTGAAACCATCCAACCACATTCCGCCACCGCCACCGCCGCAACAATATGAATTGCTCTTACAGCGACCCATCTCTACGTACTCGACGCCACTGATAGCGGTTATCAATTTACGCGGCGCATCATATTCGCCGTTGTGTCGACCCAAATAGCAAGGATCGTGAAATGTAACTTTTTTATTGATCGAATTCACAAGTGGAAGTTTATCCACAACATCTGCTAAAAGCTGGGTATAGTGAAGTGCTGGATAGTTATGGCCCCGCTTAGGGTATTCCTTTACCAGCGCGTTATACCCATGAGGATCCGGTGTCACGATGCGGTTAAAGTTGTATTTAGCTAATGTGGCCACTACGTCTTCCATTAGGTGCTCAAATAGACCCTTTTCACCTGCTAAACGCTGACTATCCCCTAACGTCTTTTCCTCGGCTCCCAAAATGGCAAAGTCCACACCCGCTAGCGTCAGCAACCGCGAAAACGCTTGTGCGGCATGCTGACCTCGTGGATGATAGCTCCAATAATCCTCCACATAAAACAAAACATCTACATCACGTGGGTTAGAAGGTAAAACTGGAACATCTACGCCCGCACCTTTTGTCCAGGCGTGCCGTCTACGAGGATTTTCTCCAAGCGCATTCCCGTATCGAAAAGTCTTTTCAAAAACCACTTGAAGTTCATCAGGAACATTACCGTTCTCAATAGCAATCTCGCGAACAGCAGGCATGATGTTGATCATGTTCACTTCTTTTGGACAAACACGCAAACAATTAGCGCAGGTCGTGCATTTCCAAAGTTCGTCCGATGTAAAAAGATCTAAACCCGTTTGAACTTTACGGTGAATTTTGCGCGGTCCGTACTCAGAGACCAAATCGACAGGGCACACTGGCACACATTTACCACAACCGTAACAATACTCGAGAGACTCGCCACCCGGAAGCGCTGCAATTTTGCCAAGCCCTGCATACGAATAATCTGTTAATACTCGAGACTCCAACATTCGGTTCCATTGACCCGAAACATCCCACTCACGTCCAGAAAGAGACGACACAACCGTGGCGTGTTCCTTTTCATGAGTTATTGGAAGTACTTTTTTTCCTCCAATAGGCATGGATTATTTCCCCTCTTTCTGGTATACACCCAACAACCTTCGCGTCAACTGCAAAAGTGGTGGAAGTATTTTATTGAATTCCTTAGTCATTCGCATTTCTAGCACAGTTGACATATAAATCCCGTAAACGCCGGCCAAAAATACATCCATCGCGAAACGCTTGTTCTGACCCATTAATAAACCTGCGGCATCTATCGTCTCACCTAAATAATCGACAGCAAAATTCACCCTCGAAAACCCGTCCAAATCGCTATCGCCAAACAGATCGTACTCCTCATCGAGCAATAACTTCAAAGAACCAGTTTCCGTAACGGGATTCCATACCCAGCTAGTTGCCAAACAAAAGCGTTCCGGTTCTAGAAAATGTAAAAGTTCGTACGCCACATCGGTTGCGCCCTCACCCAAGGGCGCAACTAAAGCAATCAATGGAGCTAACCTCGAAAACGGATCTCGTGAAACGTCACCCAACACCAAAAGAGCATCACACAATACTCCATCAGGCACAGTTGCACTGATCTCTCGACGTTTCCTTCTTGATAAGAATGTCTCACCAAGTATCAAAGCCCCAAGTCTCGCATCTGTATAATTCTCGAGTTCGCCAAACAACCCTGAAATCCGAAGCGATTTAGCCTCAAGATCCTTTGCAACGTTCTCCAGCTCAACATTTGTGACCTGCCCCGCTATCGCGGCCGCAAAATCTGCAATCGTATCCAAATCAGCGGGCTGAGCTTTTATCCCCACGATCGCAACACCACTAGCCATTGATCATTACGCTCTGGCAAGCGAAGACAAAAAAGCGGTTGCACGAGCGCCAGCAAAACCACCACTTGATGAACAGTCCTCAAGATCCGCTGGTCCAAGTGCTGATCCTACAGCAAATATCCCCGGACGTGACGTGGCAACAGTGTCTAGCGGACCCTTAGGGGCATCGATGAATCCGTATTTATTCTGAGCAACACCCAAAATCTGTGAAATCTCACGAGTTCCGACCGAAGGCTCCATGCCGACGGAAAGTACCACCAGGTCCATCAATACTTCCATGGGTCGACCCATCGTAGTATCTTCACCTCGCACAAGCAACTTGCCATTCTTTGGCAAAACCTCGGTAATGATTCCTTTCACATATTGCACATGGTGTTGCTCTTGAGCGGGCCAATAAATCTGACTCTCCCAATATCCATACATTCGCATATCTATGTAAAAAATAAATACCTCAACACCGGGTATAGCCAACTTGACCTCAATCGCCTCTTTAGAAGCGACCCCACAACAAACCTTAGAGCAATACTCGTTACCGATTTGTCGGTCACGAGAACCTACGCACTGAACAAAGCAAACTCTCATAGGTTCTTCACCATTCGATGGTCGCTGAACTCGACCCTCTTTGAGCATTGCCTCAAGATCCTGCAAGGCTATAACATCGTCAAACTCGTAGTAACCGTACATCTGAGTCTCGCGACCTGGATCAAAATGTTGGAAGCCAGTAGCAATAATGATTGCACCAACTTCAAGAGTTTCAGGTTGACCATCAGTCAATAGCTCCAGGGTATAGTTCCCTGCATCACCCGATGCACTCACAACCTTAGAGTTAAGCTTCACGCTCAAACTGGGAAACGACCTAGCATGATCAATTACTTCGCCCATTGCCTCTTCTGCGCTACGCAAATGAGGTGTCAATGATGCATAATTCTCTTCAATTGGTCGTCCACCTAAAAAGCCAAGCTTTTCTATAATGACAACTTCAGTACCTAAAGACGCGGCTGTAGAAGCCGCGGCCAGGCCAGCTGGTCCACCGCCTATTACGGCGACGATTGAATTCGCCACAAATCCTCCTATATGGCTCTAATTGACAACAAACTAAAAGTTAAACTCCAACATCTGCCCATGTCAGATATTGCTGATCACCCTTCTCAAGCATTTTAAGGTCTTCCTGAAATTCAGCCCATGCTGCCTCCCAGTCAATACCCATCTTCTCTAAGAGTGGTCGATAGTTTGTTGAGTGCCAGTGGAGTTGACAAACTTTAAACGGATGCGCGCCCATCGCGAGAGCAGCAAACTGCGCTTCGGACATAACCGGCACACCGACGTTGCGCTCGTGCGCTTGCGTAGAGAACTGACTCTTGTCTAGAGCAGTTACACAACCAGTATCGTGCGTAAGAACGACATCTGGATCTGCTTCTTCTTTCATAACTTCAATCTTGCGTAAAGTCGAAAAAGAACGCGTAAAATCTCTTTGCACCAAAATGTGACGGAAACCAAAACCGCAGCAATCAAAAAACGTTGAGTAACTACGAAGATCCGCGCCAAGCGTTTGCACAAGCCCGCTTACAGCCGCTGTACGTTGTCCGTGATAGACTTCGGGGTCAAAAATCGCGTCGCCTTCAACAAGCTTGTAATAGTGACATGCAGGGTGCACAGTGACTTTGACCTTAGATAAGTCCAAAACTGAAGCTGCTGATATCTCATCTTTCATTGCGTAAAGCCACTCTGAATAATGGACGATCTCTTCCGGAATTACCATTTCCTTGCCCAGCTTGCCTAACACTTTGCGTACCTGCGCACGAAGCTCTGGCTGGTGAAGTATTTCAGCACGTACTTCCTTGTAGTGACCAAAAGATGTGCCACAGTGGATCAAAGGAAAATACCCTGTCTCATACGCGGCTGCAAAGTTTCTAAGCGCAACCGCTGCTTGTGCCGCCTGGTTGGACGTAGCACTAGCGTAATAGTTCCATGCAGTACACGAAGTTTGGTCGCGAGGATCATTGTAATCGTAGCCAAGCTTTCGCATGATCCAAAAGATAGACGTAGAGTAACCCGGAATATGTCCGCACTGTCCACAAGACTTGTGGTGCCATAAACCGGCCTTTTGAATTTTCTTAGGTCTTCCGTACTTGGTAGGTACGTTTACGTAATCACCAGTCACTCGCTGAACGATTAGTTCGCCGGCCGCCTCAAGCTCGAAAAGCTCTTCATGAAAATCATGATTCCGCTTGTCGGGCGTCCGCTCAAACTTCTGCTTCTTTGAAATAATTACTCCGACTGCATCGCTCATAACTCAATCCCTTCTTCTTCTAGGCGCTCTTCCATAATTTCTTCCAAAATCATATGAATACCCGTATCTACTTCTTTAATCATGTCAAGTGCCCCAGTCTCAAGCCAAATTACATAAAGCTCAAGAATTGTTGACTCAGCCACTTCCCAACCGGTGGTCGTAGTGTGGTGCGTCTCAGGGGGAAGCGCACGTCGCCAAAGACTCAGGTTCTCTGATACATCTTTTACTTCCGGTCCCCAGTCGGGGAATGCGTCTGGTTGCAACATGTCAGGCGAAACCTGAGTTCCCGTCGACATGATCTTGTAAATAATTCTCGAATAACCTTCAAGGGCCGCCTTGGCTGACTTCCTGCCCTCTTCCACGGCCACCTCGCGCATTATCGTGATAATGCCCCCTGGGTTATTTCCCCTAGGACACCTGAGACACGAAAAGCATTGCGAACATTCCCAAATATCTTCTTCCATTTGTTGGAACATGAGATCTATGTCTTGTCGTGCTGCAGCTTGGGCAATTCGACGGGGACTGAAATCATAAAAGCGCGCCGATGGACAAGCAGCCACGCAAATCCCACACTCGTAGCACCCGTAAAGATAGTGCGGAAAACGAGGATCAGCCATTACTTTGCCGATCAATCTCTCTTTTTCCTCGTGCGCTACATCTGCGAAACCAGCCGCATGCTCGAGCTTCAAATACGGATCGAAGGTTACGGTTGCCATACTAGAACGAGATAACCGCGTCGGCTGACATAGCTAAGTCGTTGAACGCGGCTCCACCTATCATTTCAACGCCATCAATCAACTGCGTATACAAAATATCGTTCAAATCCAGACTCGGTTGACACACCCACAAGCGCACGCCCAAATCCGTTGCTTGCTTGATAAAGTACGAAAGCCTCTGACCTCGGTCACCTTTAGGACCAATCTTATCGACGATCTCTTTTTGAAGAAGTGTAGGACCATACATTGTGAAGTAGATTCCCACTTCAATGTCCATCGCAGCGGCTGACGCTGCTAGAAAAAACGGTGTCGCGCTCCTACCTGGATCTGTAATGCCATGCGTCTGCACGTAAAGAATGCGGCCTTCGCCTTCATTGGTCCACAATTTAATACCCCCAAGGTAGTTTAATTACACATGATTGAATCGCTAGCCATGGTGGCATAGCATTAAAAGTTTTGGCTAAATGTTTTAGCGAAGCCGACGTAAGTAGACGTGAAAGACATCTCCATCACGCTCGATCTTAATGAGTTCGTTTCCGGTGCGAGAACTCCAAGCCTTCATGTCAGGCTCAACACCGGGATCAGTAGCGATCAACTCTAGGGTCTCTCCTACTTCCATCCGCTTAATCTCTTGAGCAGTCTTCACAACTGGTAGCGGACACTGTAACCCTTGGCAATCAAGCACACGTGAACTTAAAGACTCTTCCATACGAAGCTCCCCCCAAATATATAATGTTGAAACATCCCCCGACGTTTCAATCATACAACTCTATGAATCGAATAACTGTCTAGCTCTCTTCGCATACTCGCAGATACTAGAACCGAATATATGCTAACAAAATGTAAACGTTACGTCAACCAAAATCTAGACTTTTATTATATTTTAGCGAAACTTATTCACTGAACAGGACTTATGCGTTGAGACTTTGCCCCAAATGAGTTGGGTTGTTGTAATGGGTGCTTCGAGCAAAATTGGTGCCGCAACTGCCCTTGAACTGGCAAAAGATGGCCACGATGTGGTAATCCACTATTTACGCCACGAATTAGAGGCACAAAACCTCAAAGACTCTATATCAGCACTCGGTCAAAAAACACTGTTGATTCGTCATAGGTTTGATCGTGAAAACGATACGAAATCGTTTTGCTCCCAGGCAACGGATGCGGTGGGCGCAATCGATGCACTGGTTGTTGCCTCTGCTGCGGGTGTGATGCAAGGTATTGAGTCATTAACCGAACACCACATCAATTTCACGTTTCGCACTTCTGCAATACCATTGGTAGTGGCATCCACAGCTTTACGTCCAAGATCCGTCGTAGCAATTTCATCAATGGGCGCAAGTCGCGTCGTAGATAATTATGCCTCTGTTGGGATTGCAAAGGCTGCCATGGAAGCCGCTGTGCGTTACTTGGCCGTCGAATTGGCTCCACATACGCGAGTAAATGCAATTTCTGTTGGTTTGGTTTCCACGGCCGGAGGCGCCCGCCTCTTACCCCAGTATGAATCGCTCGAAAAAAAGACTCTCACTGATACCCCAATGCGTCGTCTCGTCAGCGAAGTTGACGTCGCTCGCGCTACAAGTTTTTTGATCGGAGCGAATTCATCAATGATAACCGGTGCGATAATTCCGCTAGACGGCGGATACTCGCTTCGGTGGTAACGGTGCACCTTCTCAACTTATCTCCACGATGTAACAATCTCAAAAACTGGGTCAATAGTAGCGGAACCAACTATCGAACTTATTTGCCTTACTGAATATAAAGCAAAAGGCGTTTCAGAAATGATGGACAATATGTAATTTGCACTTGACCTCATTTAGTCGTAGACATGGCTAATTTTTAAGATTACGTGTACCTACAGGGAGTTTCAGAATTGTCCACTGCCAATAATCAAAGTTCGCAAACTTTGGCGCACGACGGATTTCATGGTTTACCAGTACCATCGCCTCGGCGGTTTTTGATTCTGCACGGCTGGCAAAACCGTCGTCCACAGGAGCACTGGCAATGGCGACTAGCCGAAAGACTACGGGCTACCGGAGACCAAGTACTTTACCCACAGTTCCCCGATCCAGATCTACCATCATTACCGATATGGAATAACCTTCTGCACGCAGAATTGTCTCAGCTTGGAGACGGGGAGCGGGTTGTGGTTGCCCATTCGCTGGCAGTCTTGCTGTGGTTTCATGCGGCTAAGACGCTCGAGGAATTCGAAAGGGTCGATCGGGTTTTGCTGGTGTCGCCGCCAAGTCTCGGTGTGATAGCGCGCTACAACGAACTTTTGACGTTTTCCGAGATAGTTCCCGACAAAGATACGGTGTTAGCCGCAGCGCCTAGCACACGCTTGGTACATAGCGACAATGACCCATATTGCCCTGAGGGGGCTGGCTTGGCATACGGGGCGCTGGATCTGGATACAGACATTATCGAAGGCGGCCGACACCTAGATCTAGACGCCGGCTACGGCGAGTGGCCCTCAATGCTGGCCTGGTGTCGTGAGCCGACTACTCGGTTAGTTGGACGATAAATTGCCAGCACCACGCACGATAACTAAACGCACGTAGTGGCTTTTACACCTGATGTCTCTAAAAAGTTGCCGACATACCTTTCGCAATCTTCATCAAAAATCTCATTGAAACCGTTAGTAAAGTCGAGACTACGGCTAGCAAATAGCTAGTGCTGTACAGTGCACGATACTTGACACATATCATGATCTAAACTGTCCCACGTTCTTTTACCGATACAAGCCAGGATTAACGTCAGCAATACGGCACTAGAAAACGCTGCGATTTTTTAATTTTTTTACGCGCAACTATATTAATTTGTTTAGAGACATACGTGCAAATGCGTCCAAAGGTAAAGTAACCATCGAAGCATCTTCGGTCGTGTTAAAAATTGAAGCAAGTCGAGGTGCGATGACACGTGGAAAGCAATGGAGGCACGAGACACGAATATGAAATAAGAATTTCAAAGCGAGCGAAATATTTAAGACTTCAAATAAACGAACTACAACAGGTGACGGTTGTAGTTCCATTAGGTGTTAGTCGACATCAGATCAATCAATTCATAGATTCTAAGCGCGAATGGATAGCGCTCACTCAAAAGAAATTCGCGTCCCATACTCGAGAACAAAAACCATTACAGTTTTCGATTCCAACGACCTTGGAACTACAAGCTGTAAATAAGACATTAACCGTCTGCCCAATAGCTGTATCGACTCACGTCTCTTCAATAAAAATACTTGATGACAATATCGTCTTGGTGTCTTATCCGCCAGATGAAATGCAATTTGCAATAAACCTTCTCAAGAAACTGGTCAAAAGATTAGCCCAAGTTCATCTCACGGAACTAGTAGCAAAACTTTCAGAAAAACACCAGCTCCATCCCGAGCGCGTCATAATCCGAACGCAAAAGAGTAAGTGGGGAAGCTACTCGACCACCGGCACATTGAGTCTCAACTCTAAATTGATGTTTCTACCTGCTGAATTCGTTGAACTGATAGTACTTCACGAGCTTGCACACATAAAGCATTTGAATCATTCTCCACAATTTTGGGAATTTTTAACGTATCTATTGCCCAACGCACGCTCCCTAAATCGCAACCTCAAACATGTATCTTCGTTAGTGCCGGTATGGATGCACACTTAAAAGCAGATCGAACAATTCAAGCTATGTGTTTTCTGAATAGTCTTTGTTGCCCCAGCCCGATGCCAATTCAGAGACCTTATTAGACTTCTGACGAAAAGAGCGTTACATCGAATAGCTGCAAAATCGATTTGCTCAATGGACTCGTTGAGAATGTATCACTGAAGCTGTGCGGGCTTGTCTATCCAAAAGAGCTTGTCTGGGTTATTCACCACCCAAATTGAGCTCACACCAAACTCTAAAACACTGAACAACATCGCAAAATATACACGTCCCTCAAAACTCGCGACAATTCCTAACTCGCCGTTAATCTCTCCTAACTTGATCTGCGTCTCTGGCCGTTGTCGAGCGGCTACGTTTACGAGCCATCTAGCTACCCGTTTAGGACCGAGAACTGGCCTACGAGCCGCACGAACATTTGGACCACCGTCGGCGGCAAGCACCACATCAGGAGCCAAGCATGCAACTACCTTGTCGATATCTCCAGCGCCTACCGCAATCAGTAATGCCTCAACCGTGCTTTGCGCTTGTTCGGTCCGTGATCGTGGCTCCCATACCTTCAAAAGCTTACGACGAGCGCGGCTGGCAATCTGCCGACAAGTTGACTCTGACCGATTAACAATTAAAGAAATCTCTAAATACGACATATTAAACGCCTCATACAAGACAAAGACTGCACGTTCATATGGACCAAGTCGATCAAGTAAAATCAAAAATCCAAATGTCAAACTATCGTGTAATTCAGCGATATATTCGGGGTCACTTGCCTCAACCGTCGCTAAAGGTTCAGGCAGCCAAGGTCCTACATATCGCTCGCGCAGCCGACGTGCCGAGCGTAACCTGTCGATCGCGAGACGTGTTACCACCGTAGTTAACCAAGCCGATGGTTGTCGGAGTTCCGTCACATCAACGCTCTGAAACCGAAGCCACGCTTCCTGCACGATCTCTTCGGCATCTGTAACCGTACTTAACATCCGGTACGCAATACCTAGCAATCGCGACCGAGAAGATTCAAACAAAGCGACGCGTTCGTTATTAGACGCATACCTGGTAGCCTCCGCCATTGTTATATTGATTCTTCTGGGTAACCATCAGTTGAATCGCTAGTGGTTTTTTGCGCTGTCAGATGAATCGATCGACTCAAAGATTGGTGGGCACTCCAAGCCAGCGCCGCATTGGATGCTTCTTGCGCACTCGCCAAAGCGGCATCGGCAAGCCACCCCTTGGGCCCTATCCAGTCACCCGCAAGGAAGACACCTGGAATTCCACTTTCGTAAACACTTCGACGTCCAGCTAACCCGCCAGAAGAAGGCGTCGGCAACACCCCGGCAACTGTCATAGCTGGCAGGAAACGACTAGTCACAATATCACTAGCGTTAACACCAGCAAAACAAAGATGCGCTTCAAGTGCTTGGCGGTCTAGCTTTGCACTTCTAGCCCCATAACGTACCACTTCCACAACCGCACGATCGGTTGGCGATTGATTCGCTTGCGTTAACTGAGTTGTGGCATAGAGCGGTTTGTCAATATCCAATACGTATCCTGGCTCTGGAACGTGAGATACTCCAACTCCAAGACATGCCGCAGTGACATCTGATCCACTTGATGTAAAGCTAGAATTGTTTAATAAAAGACCTGTTGCGCTAGGAATCCCGGTTGCGACAATGACAGCCTTGGCTGCAAATACCTGACTTTGCGTGTGAACTTCTATATGATCGCGTGTCGGTAAAAGTTTCTCTACGCCACAACCCACGCGATAAGGAACCAGGAAGCTTAGCGCTTCGACTAATTGACGCCAACCATCGTGGAGATACAAAACTCCGCGACGTCCTATTTGCAGCTGGCTGACTATCACGTCTGCCGAAACCTCATCAAGCTCTCCAACATACGAACTGAGTCGACATATTGCTCGTAGGATCGATTCCGCCTCTTCGGGTAGTCCAAGGTTCGCAATCCACGATCCGGCACTGCGTTCGAAAAACTGATCAGCAGAAAGCTGATCGATACTACTCAATGCACGCACAAGGCGAATTTTGGCGCGAAATCCCAGCGCTGTCGAAGTCAGAAGATTCGCTGGCGTTGTTGGCATCTTATGCAGCTCTTGCCCGATCAAGGCGCGGTAGCGTTTTAGCGGAGGTGGTGTTCCTCTTGGATAAATACCCAGCGAATGCAAAATTTGCATCGCCATACCCCCTTGATATAAGGCATGAGCACCTAAATTGAATATAAAACCGTCTCGGTTGACAGATCTCGCACGTCCCCCTAGTTGGTGCGCCTCAAGAACAAGAACCGACGCGTTGTTGCTGGCCGCTAGAGCTCCAGCTGCTAGCCCAGCGATTCCACCACCCACGACCACAATATCTACCTTCAAGCTATTTTTGTTCATGCACTATTGACGACTTCAGCGCTATCAATGTGACACGTCCGAACAAACTATTTTGTATTTTCAAATAATAAGGGCCAATTAGATCTAGTTTGGAAAAGCTGGTTTCTTGCCAGAGAATTTGTCTAACCATTAAAACGTTGGTAATACCCCCCTCGGTGGCAATTTAGTCCTCGTTTCCTAGCTACCAGCGCCGCGAGCGTATTGTGGCTTCGAATGGGGAAAAGGTTTTTAACCAACAGATCCATTTGAAAGACCTTCTACCACTCGCCAATCTCTCTACCAATTTTGCGTTTTTAATTTGCCTTGGCATGTTGACCTGTGTCTGCCGACCCATTGCTTATTCCAGTTTTCTGTTATTATCACATACATGGCAACTTCGAACATAGAAGATTATGGCCTTATCGGAGATCTCCATAGTGCAGCATTAGTTTCGTGCACCGGTTCAATTGACTGGCTGTGCTTACCGCGTTTTGATTCGCCAGCAATTTTTGCCAATCTTTTGGGTGACGAGTCAAATGGGTTCTGGCGAATAGCACCCAACGACGAGATACTCGATAATCACCAAATATACCAAAAACGCACCCTTATACTTCAGACCTATTTCCAAACGCCGACCGGCATCATGCTAACTACCGATTTCATGCCACCGAGACAACAATGGTTGTCTCTTATACGAACGGTCGAATGCGTTGAAGGTCAGGTGGACGTCGCAATGGAACTTAGCGTACGTTTCGACTATGGGAAAATAATACCTTGGGTTAAACGACACGAAAAAGGCCTACGAATGATCGCTGGGGCTCATGCCGTGACGATTCACGCGTCAGTTCCGACAAGGGGTCACAACATGACTACGCACGCTCACTTTACGTTGCAGAAAAATGAGCGTGCCGACTTCACTTTAATTCATTACGATTCGATCGCATCACCTCCACCAGAGATCGACATTGATGCGGCTCGCGAAGCGACCGAGCATTATTGGCATACTCACCTCGCTGGTAAATCTGGCATGTTCGGCGAATATCAAGACATCGTGGATCGTTCCATAATCACCCTTAAGGCACTAACCTACGAGCCTACGGGCGCGATCATTGCCGCACCAACAACATCACTGCCTGAAGAAATCGGCGGCACCCGCAACTGGGATTACCGATATTGCTGGATTCGGGACGCAACTTTTACGTTATACGCATTACTGGTTGACAAACAACAGCACGAGGCCAAAAAGTGGCGCGACTGGCTGTTGCGTGCAGCAGCAGGCGATCCTTCCCAACTTCAAACACTGTACGCCGTCGATGGCGAACGTTTCTTGCCTGAATTCGAAATTCATCACCTTATCGGTTACAAGAACTCCTCACCGGTACGCGTGGGTAACGGCGCTACAGAGCAGTTTCAGCTCGACATTTATGGTGAACTAATGGATGCCTTTTATCAGTTCAGTTGCTCAGGCATCAAGCCCGGTGAGGAAGCCTGGAGTTTTCAACTTGAATTACTAAAGTTCGTAGAAAGTCATTGGAAAGACCCCGACGAGGGCATCTGGGAAATTAGAGGTCCACGCCGTCATTTCACATATTCCAAGGTTATGGCTTGGGTTGCCTTTGATCGGGGGATCAAAATGATCGAGAATTTCGGAGAAAAAGGTCCTTTGAATAAATGGATCGACATTCGGAATGAAATCCAAGCACAGGTATTAGACCAGGGCTTCGATTCCACCCAGGGCATCTTTGTATCCTTTTACGGTTCAACTCTATTAGATTCGTCTTTGCTTCTACTTCCACTGGTCGGTTTCATCGATGCGACCGACCCTCGAATGCAAAAAACTACTTTGGCCATTGAAGAAAGGCTCATGAAAAACGGTCTTCTACGACGCTATGAAACCGAAGATGAATCAGTAGATGGCATTGTCGGTGATGA
>JAJYGT010000073.1 GCA_021785005.1 Actinomycetes bacterium | reverse complement strand
TGACCGAAGAAATCGAGACCCGCGGCCAAGCGCTTGATTCGCTACGCGCCGAAACTACATCCCTTAAACAAACGATTGCAGAACTGACCGAAGAAATCGAGACCCGCGGCCAAACAATTACAGCGTTTGAAACCGATTCGAATTTGCGTGAAAAAACGATTGCAGAATTACGCGCAGAAATCGCGCGAGTTGAAAGAGAGATCGCGCAACGCGATCTACTACTCGATCAAATTAGAAACAGCGACAGTGGTCGAACGATCGTTAACGAATCGGATTTGCAGCTACTCCAAGATTATGAATTTCTAAAACGACAATACGGCGAATTACTGACATCGACATCCTGGAAGATAACACGGCCATTTCGCTCTTTCAGTGCTGCTGTACGGAACACTCTTCTCGGTAAAACTGCACAACGCGGTACCAACTTGATTCGACGCTACATGCAAGCCGAATCAATCGTAAAATCTACTTTTGATTTGCAATTTTACCTAGATACAAACCCTGACGTGGCCTCATCAGGCGTAGACCCCTTTGCACATTATGTCACTTACGGAATCAACGAAGGTAGACCAGGCAGACCGATGAACTCGATCAGCCCAGAACTGTCTATACCCGAACCGCAGTTCACTGCGGGGCGAAACCAAGCACAGCGTGGCCTACGTAATCTGTTATATATTGTCCATGAAGCAACAATTACGGGCGCTCCCATTTTGGCACTCGCAACCCTCAAAGAACTTTCTTCATCGTTTAACGTGTACGTTATCTTATTAAGCTCTGGACCGCTCGTACGAGAATACGAAAAGCTAGCAGTTTCTGTTGCCACTTTAAAAGAGCGGAAAGGAATATGGCATGTCTTTATAAACAGCCATTCACAAGATATCGCCCCGTTCCCATTTGAGTATGAATACATAATCGCTAACACAGTGGTAGCAGGACGAGAACTTCCCCATATAGTCAACACGGTAAAGACACGCGCTATAGTATCTCTGATCCATGAATATCCAACACAGGATCTTGTAGGCTATTTCGATGAGACAGCGTATGAGTCTGATCTCGTCGTCTACTCATCCGAATTTGTACGTGACGCCACCGTAGAAATGCTCGAAAGCTACGGGGTCAGGAACTCGATAGTTTTACCTCAGGGGAAAATCAAATATAGCGACATATACGATGATTCTCCTACCTGTGAAACGTCACAGTCACGATACCGATCTGGAACGTTGGACCTCTCAGCCCCGTGGACTGATAAACATTATATAGTGGGATGTGGTACGATTGACTTCCGCAAGGGCGTGGATCTCTTCGTAGCAGTAGCATCTCAAATCGCGCAAAAGATCCAAGTTGATAAAGTCCAATTTGTGTGGCTCGGAGCGCCCGTAGAGCAAAGTCGCAGCTACGCAATAATGGTAGAACAGCAGATTAAGAATTCTGGGCTCGAATCTACTATCCATTTAGTAGACCACCTTGATAACCCTGACGCGCTATTCGCAAACGCGTCAGCCATGTTAATTACATCCAGGCTGGATCCACTTCCAAACGTAGCAATTGACGCAATCTATTACGGAACGCCAGTGGTCTGCTTTGATCAGGCCGGTGGACTTCCCGATTACATCCGCAGCCTCTCGCTTATAACCGATCACGAAATCGGAGTTGCTGTTCCTTATGGCGACGTTAATGCAATGGCTGAAGCCACGTTGGAGATCTTAGACACACGCCATGGATCCACAAAAATTCCTCCCGCAAATTATTTCGATCGTGAAAAGCTTTCTGATTTCATGAGTATGAAGCGCTATGTAACCGAACTGCAAAACGTCCTAAAATTAGCAGCACAAAGACGCGATAAGGTAAACGCTATTGCCGATGAAGCTTCTAGAATTTCTGGTTCATCGTCACGCGAGTTCATCCGTGCTTGGGCGAGCGGATCACTTCGAAAAGGAAAACCAGAAGTGGGATTTCATTCGGGAATCGCCGCACAACAAACTGGCTTTGAACTTGAACCAATCGAAGCGTATCTCACACATATTAGTAAGACTTCTATTCCAGAAAATCTTACCTACGTGGCGATTAGCGAGTACCACGAACGACCAAAAGTGACTAGTGTACGCTTTGCCCTTCATATTCATGCATACTACACGCACCTGGTCGAAGATATATTTCAGCGAATTAACAAGAATGACACGAAGCCAGATTTATTCATTTCCGTGCCAAATGAATCTGCCAGAAACGAAGTACTCAGGATTGCCAAACAAAACAAGCTGGCACCAATTGAGGTAGCCATTGCGCCAAACTTGGGGCGAAACTTCGGTCCAATGATAAACCTAGCCGGTCGGTTAGCTGCGGAATACCCAATCATTGGGCATATACACACCAAGGAGACCGCTCACGTACCCGAACGAGATTTCGTATCTCAGTGGCGTGACTTTCTGTTAGAAAATACAATCGGGGGACGCTACCCGACCATGGATTTGATCGTCGACAAAATGATAAATGACCGAGAGATTGCAATTTCGTTTCCTGATGATCCTTTGATTATTGGTTGGACAAAGAATCGCGCTTTCGGCGAAGAACTCCTAAAGAGAATTGATTGGGAAGGTGATATTCCATCTTATTTCAATTTCCCGATTGGATCCATGTTTTGGGCCACCTCAGAAGCATTCACAAGAATTGAAAAATTAGGAATTACTGACGATGAAATGCCGAAGGAACCACTGCCTACCGATGGCACCATCTTGCACGCACTGGAGCGGGTAATCGGTCTCTTACCAGAACTGCTCGGAAAGAAAACACTGCTAGTAAAAATGCCGGGGACATCTCGTAACTTCAGCTCCGATTGATCGCACCTTCATCTGACGTTCTTTACAATTCAACGGGCGAGCAAAATTTGTTATTGTATTAATTTCGGTACCTTCTTGCAAAACGGGTTGCCAAGCAATGCGTACCTTGGAGCGAGCGATAGGTCTAATATGCGGGTGCGAAGATACAACAGCATTTAGACTTCCAATGTAAGACCAATCTTCCGCAAATAGGTGACTAAATCAGGCCATATTCTGATCATTCAGCCTAGTGACCTAATTATCTGATTCATTATTGGTTCATATTCAGGTGGAATGGTAAAGTGACGGTCACCCAGTTTTACAATAGAAGCGTTGGTGGAACTTATCTTATCAAGTGCTGACCCTACCGTCACCCAAGAGGTCTTACCTGGTATTCGAGCATTCTAAACACACAGAGGACAAGCATGTAGATAACGACATGTTCCTGGATCCTTTTCTGCCGGTAATGAAAAGTAGGTCTTAACCTTAGATCGCTCTTGCTCATTCTAAAGGACTGCTCGACTCGGTAAAGCTCGCAATGATGGGCAATTACTTTACCATCGCTAAGTTCGAAATTGTTGGTCACATATCCGTTTATTCAGTCCCATTTTGATGCTTCAGCAATTGCACTGATATTCATGGTGAGTTTTTCTTTGATAGCGAAATCCAGATACTGGTGTTTTCTAACCGCTTGATTCTTGGCTATCAGTTTTTCAAGACGTACAACCGAGCGCTCAGGCCGTAAAACAGCTCTTTTGTCTCGGGAGGCCGAATATGAGATAACCATGCGTCTCTTTTTGTAGGTAATTTCATGACTTGAGGCTCTTCAAAAAAATCAAGACTGGGTTGTGTGCCAAAAGTTGTGCAAATTCCATTAGCTGAATGAAATGCTGGTGGTGGTCATGGTATCTAGGAAGTAAGAAATAAATCACCTAGTTACAAAGGAGTTACATTCCC
>JAJYGT010000001.1 GCA_021785005.1 Actinomycetes bacterium | reverse complement strand
GAACATTGACGTAGAAAATCCATCTCCAAGAAATCTGATCAGTTAAAAACCCGCCTGCTAAAGGACCCAATACGCTTGCTCCTGCAAATACTGCACCCAGGTATCCCTGGTAACGACCACGTTCACGCGGCGGAACGATATCACCAATAATTGAAAACACCATCGCGAATAGACCGCCACCACCTACTCCCTGGATTGCTCGAAACACAATCAATTCGTAGATATTTTGGCTAAGACCTGCCAAAGCGGATCCAATTAAAAACACAATTATTGCAAATTGAAACAAATTCTTCCGGCCATACAAGTCAGATATTTTCCCATAAAGGGGTGTCACCGCTGTTGAAGTCAAAAGATAAGCGGTAACGACCCACGAGAGATGACTAAAGCCACCTAAGTCTCCGACAATTGTTGGCAGGGCGGTCGCAACTATTGTTTGGTCAAGTGCTGCCAACAGCAGTCCAAGCATCAGCCCACTGAGTGCAATTTGAATCTGTCTATGAGTAAGAGAGGGGCGCTCTGGCACCTTCAGGGTTTGATCGACTGCCGACGATAAATCTTTACTCATACGTAAAATCCAATCAGTTCTCGATTAGTTGCATGCTGCATACAACTATCAACTGTAATCCATCGTAAAACTATTCCAATTACCCGATTTCTGGCGAAGCATCATTTGGGGCTAGACTCGAAACTGCAAAGACGTAATCACTCTTGAATCGCAAAGTGACGCTTTCCAGAATCCAAAAAGAAACAGGTTATGTGCGGTAGATTTACCCAGTCGCTCTCTTTGAGCGATGTAATTGCCAAGTACTCAATCGTGACAGTTGCGAGCACATTGCTAGAAGCTGACACTAAAGATCCCTCGTCCTCAAATATTTTTCAAAATTACAATCTGGCTCCTAGCCAAAGTGCTCTGGTAGTTTACGACAATAGTCAAACTAAAACATCGCTCAGTGCCGCAACATTTGGAACAAAATTTCAGTTTGGACGCAACGCCACTGCTACAACATTAATAAATGCCCGCAGCGAGACTGTCGCATCCAAGCCGACCTTTTCTAAAGCTTTTAAATTTCGGCGTTGCATTGTTCCTGCTAATGGCTACTTTGAATGGGCAACCTCAAATAATGGCACCAAAACGCCGTATTACATTACTCAAAATCAAACACCAATTATCTCCATTGCTGGACTGCTTTACGACATCGAAGGTAAAAGCGCGCAGGGATTCGTGCTACTCACTCAAGCTGCAAACAAAGACATCAGTCATATCCATGACCGCATGCCGGTCTTTATCCCCGAACCTTATCAAAACCCATGGCTGGATACTTTAGCCACTGATCCTCATCAGCTTCAAGAAGTACTTTTAAAGATCACCACAATAAATGAGTGTCAAAACAGATCGTTCTACGAAGTCTCAAGAGCTGTAGGATCTCCAACCTACAATTCACCTGCTGCCATTTTGCCACTCTTCGACCAAAATCATTAGCGATCACGAATTCAATTGGCTCATCTATATTTCCGAACTCGCGCAAAGTTCGAAGAATTTATTGGATCATGACCATTTTGAACAAGTTTTGCGAAATTTAGTCGTGCATCATTCGAGCAGCTTGGACTACTTGATCTCGGCGTGCATTAAGTTCAATTTTGATTTTGTTGGCTATACCGATTCCATCTAAGCCCAATGAGGACAATATCTCGTTTGGTTTCGCCTGCTTCAAAAACGAAATTGGAATGCCCATTTCATGTACGATCGTTTCAACTCCGTTCATCGACCCGAGCGCGAAACCAAGATGAGACCCAACACCGCCTGGCACAAATCCGTCTTCGATCACAAAGACTGTACTCATATTTGCCAAGTCACTCAACATCTCATTACACAGAGGTTTCACCACGCGCGGATCCCATACAGTGACAGATATTCCGCCAGATTCTAATATGTCAGCTGCCTCCAACGCCATTTCAGCCATCTTGCCAACACCGACCAAAGCGATGTCCGAGGATCCGCGTCGCAAACAACGGGCTCCAAGACCATAGACAGTAGCGATATCAGGTACTAGCTGCGAAAGCGCACTAGTCTTGGGAAATCTTATGACACTTGGTCCCGACAATTCGAGTGCAGACTCCAACGCGAGCTCAGTTTCAATAGCACTTGAAGGCGTGAAAACGGTCATATTTGGCACAGCCAACATTTCTATCAGGTCAAGTACTCCGTTGTGACTCGGGCCGTCATCGCCGGTAATTCCTGCCCTGTCGAGGACGAAAACGACTGGCAGATTGTGAAGCGAAACGTCTAGGTTGACTTGGTCGAATCCTCGCGAGATAAACGTGGAATAAATGGCGACTACTGGCTTCAATCCACCCATTGCCATTCCAGCCGCTGCGGTTACCGCATGCGCCTCTGCAATACCGACATCATAAAAGCGGTCTGGAAAATTTGCTTGAAACTTCAACAGCCCAGTCGGACCTGGCATGGCTGCGGTGATCGCGACAATTTCTGGTCGTTCGCTGGCAAGAGCAACTAACTTTGTCGAAAATACATCCGTATAGGAGCACCGGTTAATCAGAGATTGCGGACCCTGCACCTTTAAATCGTGCAAACATTGAACTTCATCCTGCTCTGCGGGTTCGTAACCTCGGCCCTTTGTGGTCATGACATGAACCACAATGGGGCCTTCCCATTCTTTTGCACCTTTGAGCGCATATGTCATGCCTGCGATATCGTGCCCGTCGATCGGACCCGTATACCTAACTCCGAGAGCTTCAAAAAACACCCTCGGTTCGATCGCTTCCCGCAACGCAGTGGTCACACTTACAATTCCTGCAGAGGCCAAATTACCCATTTTGGGAAATTCTTTCAGAATCCGCCTTATTCGATTTCGAGCTTGGAGATACGTTGGATTCAGACGTATTTTAGTAATTGAATTGGAGAGTCTGGAGATTGTCGGGGCATATGACCTTCCATTGTCGTTCCATACAATTACGACTCTTTTGTTTGAATGTCCCAAGTTGTTAAGAGCCTCGTATGCCAACCCGCCAGTAAGGGCACCATCACCGACAACAGCCACCACATAGCGCGTGGGGTCATCAGCTAATTCCGCATCCGCTGTACCAACCGCTGGACCTCGTCCCAAAGTTAGAGAGCAGGCAATTCCGTGTGCGTAACTAAGCGCCGTAGAAGCATGAGAATTTTCAATCCAATCGTGTTCGGACTCCGAACGCGATGGGTAGCCCGATAACCCTCCCTGCTGACGTAAAGTTGGAAAATCCTTATGGCGACCAGTCAATATTTTATGCACATAAGCTTGATGCCCGGTATCAAATAGAAGAACATCCTTGGGAGACTGATAGGCCAGATGTAACGCAATAGTGAGCTCAACTGCACCTAGGTTTGAGCCCAAGTGTCCGCCGGTTGTCATTACGGTATCCACTATCAACTCGCGAATTTCAACACACAGAACTTCTAGTTCTCCTGGTGTCAACCCTGCTAAATCGCTTGGACCCGAAATTTTTTCTAGAACTGTCAAAGTTCACCTCCGCAGCCCAGCACTTGTCCTTTAGGACTCAACACAGTCCTTACCCAACTTATGCCGTATCTGCTAGCCGAACTTATGATTGTACCATCAGAGTGCAAAGTATTGCGACCCTCTTTTACTTTACGAAATGAAACCACTTTCAGTTTAGCCCAGGGGTTGTCCGTACGTTTACCATGCAAGGCAATACTCTCATAACATGACAGAAATGCCAAATTCTACAACAGGTCACATTATCGCGAAAACAAAGATAGTTAGTCTCGCACATATGCCGATCCTGGCCCAGGTACCCTTATTGTCACTCTTGAGTTCGTCGAACCTACAATTTGACCAAACGTCGTTGTCGCAAAAGGCGAGTAAGTTATCGGAAGAATGTAAGTCCCAGCTCGAAAAAAAGAAATTTCATTTTTCGTGTGGGTAATCTTCAATACTCGATAAGGTAATGCCGGACAATTGACGACTTGATATATTCGAAATACCCCTATCCGCGTAGGAGCAGAAAGTACCGAAAGTCGCCCCTTAGCGACTAGCGCTGCTTCTGCGACTGATGAATAATCATATGGTGCTGGCGGGAGAACGACCGCTGCAACCTGATTTTCACATAGCCATACCTTATAGGAGACACTCGACAGATTTGAAGTGTAAAACAATTGATTTTCCGGAAAGTCGTCTTGGCGAAACCATCCTCGCGCGATCGGTACCCCCGACCTAGGCAAGAAATAAGCTCCTTCATGGAGCAATGAGTCCACGTATTCGATTCGCGACTCATAAAAGTGGGATTTTAAGTACCTAGTCAAAGGCACCCAGGTCTCGGACGCAGTCAATATCCCTTGATTCGGGTCAAATACCGGCGCTTCCACAGAATTGGCCATCCACGCAAAACTGTAAGTAAGCAAAAATGGAAAATATAGCTTGTTAAAGCGCCTTGCCTTTGGTAAAGCTGCGCCTCGGTTGAAATAAGACCAGATAAACAATGTAATTACCGGTGAAAATTCTCCCACGCGTGCTACATTCCCGCCTAAACTCGATTTAACGGTAAACGCAACAACTGCAACGACCAGATATGTACCGCCAAGCAACATAAACAAGTTTCGCTGAGCTCTTTCGAACAACACGCCGGCGTATATTCCCCATAAGATGACACCAACACTCAACAACGCAAGGTCAGTTCCGTAAAACGGATAAGTTCCGCCAACGCCCAAAAAATGGGTTATTGCGACCATGACTCCAGAGATTAATAAAATCTCAATCACGGCAAGTGCGTTCATCCATTGCGAAAAAAACTCGTAGATCCCCTTCCAAATTTCCCTCACAAGGAAGCCCTTGTTGTTCTCAACGCGCTCGCTAACACAAATACACAGCCGCGACAAAACGAATACTCCCAGCGCAAGTAGTTCGAGCGGAGAAGTTGCCGCGCTAAGTGCTGCACTCAATACCATTAACGACCTATATCCGCGAAAATACGCATAAAGAGCCAAGGACAGTGGCGCCAGTGATAGTAAAAACGGATAAGCGCCGGTAAGTATGAGCGTCGAAAGCGAAACAGCAACGACCACTGAGGAAACAAACCCGGATCTGACAGGTAATCTGACCACCAAGCCAGATGAAACCAAAAGTTGAATACTCAATAATCCAATTAGCGCTGGTATCTTTACACCCAACAAGACAGCAATTGGGTAGTAGGTGTACGAGTATCCATAAAAACTGATCCGACCAAAATACCAAAAGTTATCCCAGTAGGTCATGCCTTCATGTTTGTAGAGCCATGTGAGGTACAAGTGTGCAGCAGTGTCATTACCAAAATTAAACGACTCGACAAAGATGCTTGCCAATATCAAAAGAACTACGCACGAGATTACAATGGAGTATCTCTGGTACTTTGTTTGAGCTTCAACAGCCAAAAGCTTTCCTTTTGTAGAAACTCCAAGCTCAAACCGTTTCCAAAGTTTGACCCTCTAATTTTATTGCCTTGGACTACAAAAGTGAAAAATTTCGCCGCACAAACGGATCTCAGAATATTTTTTCCTATTCCAAGGTCTTTAGACACTCTAGGAGGTCATGTAAAACGCTAGTTCACAAGGTACAAATTCATTAATTCCTAAAAACTACAATTAAGAACAACTTGGTTAAAGTTGGCCACAAAAATTCAAAATAGCTCATTCTCAATACTGCTAAATGCTACACCCCTGATTCGAGGGCGCAAAAAATAGGAATTGTTGAATTAGACGCAAGTGTCTTTTGCGCCGATCACCTGGCAATTCGGATATTTAACATTTGCGTGGTGCTCGGGTTTAGCCGAGGATCTAATGAGATCGGGACTCTATATAGGCAAAAAGTTCACCAAGGTCTTTTTTCGCACTTTCACTAAGGTAAGACGCTTTTAGGTCGCGGGTCGCTTGACCTACCAAATTTGAAATTCTGTTTTCAACATATGATCTCGCACCACAGGATTCAATAATGTTTAACATTTCACCAAGATCGCTCGCATGGCGTTCGTTTGAAGTGAAAAGTTGAGTGAATTTTTGACGCTCTACGGGCTTTGCTTGCTCTAACGTGAACGCCACGAGCGCTGTAGGTTTACCTTCTATGAGATCTTCGCCTACCGGTTTGCCAGTTACTTTAGAATCGCCAAAGGTACCCAGGATGTCGTCTTTTAGTTGAAACGCTTCGCCCAATGGTAGGCCGAATTTGGAGAGCTCGTCTAAGTTGTCATCACTTGCTCCAGCTAGAGATGCTCCAATATGAAGAGGGCGTTCCACGGTGTATTTCCCGGACTTGTAGATGCAGACTTTCCGAGCAAGTTCGCTCGAAGGGTTACCACGAGCAGTCCCTAACATATCTAGATACTGACCGATATTTACTTCGATACGCAACTCTGAAAAAAGTTGTCGCGTGCGACCTGGCGCAGCGCTGAGTAAAGAGTCAGCGTACACAAAAGCAAGATCGCCGATGAGAATCGCGACACCTTCTCCGTATCGCCGAGACTCCCCTTTGAATAGCCGTTCGTAGTGATTATCAATAAAACTGCTGTGCACGGTGGGGTGTCCCCGACGCGTAAGTGACCCATCCATAATATCATCATGAATGAGCGCAAAGGTGTGAAGGAGTTCAAGAGCCGCCATCGCATCCACTATTGCCCGTGAGCCTTTCTCGCCACCGCTGCCCTCAAATGCGAAGCGACAAAAGGCCGGTCGAAGTCGCTTTCCACCAGAGTCAATCATTCTATAAAGCGCATCAAATGGCACTTTTAATTCTGGATCAACATCTTGCCATCTCGTAGATTCTGCTTCAAACAGTTCTACGAGACGTGTTTCAACGACTCTAGCTACAAGCCTAAGGCTGGGTGGCGCACCTTCTAACAGCTTTTCGTTCTTCAAAGCGATACCGCAATGCAACACATAGAAAACTAACCGATCTCATTTTAACTTCAGCATTTTCGCTGGGTTATAAAGTGCTATAAAATAAAACGCACAATTTTAGTACGATGCACGAAAACAACAGCTCAACACCTGCGCGCCGGAAAAACGCGAAGATTTGTCCACACTTGAAGCTCCAATACGATGTCAATCGTTTTAAAAATAAATTTCATTATGACACACTCGCCGTACGTGACAACTTAGTTTGGATCCTGTTCACGGTCAGCCACTTCAACCTCAGTGAACTTTCGCGCAGAGGAAAAGGCAAAACTCGGTGCACCTAATAAAGACGCAGAGATATTGAGTGCGTAAACCAACAAGCCAAATGCAATCGCCTGCGCTGGATCAATTCCCAAGGGCCTGAGCAAGAGTACCAATGCACCTTCTCGTACGCCAAGACCGCCTATGGTGAGGGGCAATACTTGCAACATGGCGACAGTTGGAACAAACACTAACATTTCGCGCCACCCAATTGATACAGAGAGTGCTTTGGCAGCGAGAATACTCGCAGCGATCACGCAAAGCTGGTATAAGAATGACCATCCTAACAGTCTGGCTAAACCCGCTGGATGACTTTCAAGTTTGGAAATACCGCGTGAGATTGACGCCAAGAAACTATTGAGAAATCTCAGCGGCGATGTTACCCCAAAAGTCCGCTTGGTACGTACAAGCGACACCAGCACGGAAAGTGCAAATAACGTGAGACCGGCAACGGCTACTATTACTTTTGAAATGGACCCCAAGTGAAGTACCGACGGATCCATGACCACGCCGAGCAAAACTAGTATCGGAAGCACTAACCAACCAGTCAGGCGCTCCAGCACAACACTTGCCTGGGAATCGGATTTAGCCTTAGAAATCCTTGCTACCCAGGACGCGCGCATAACATCACCACCGACGGTGGAAGGCATAAAGTTGCCGGCGAACATTCCAGCGAACTGCATCTCTACGAGGTCACGCATGCGTAGTCGAACCCCAAGTGCACGCAGTACCCTGTCCCAACGAACGCTCGACAAAAATATCCCAAAAATCGTCACGAAAAACGCCAAGACAATCAGTTTTATACCGCGCTGTCCAATTTGATCCAAACTTGACCAGTTGACCTTAGTTATAAGAACATAAAACATGACTCCAGTTCCAGCAAAGCGCAATGCTGGAATCGGTCTACGCCAGTTTGGTGTTCCCTGAGGCGAACCTGCAAGCTCTTCGTTGCTTAGTGCATTGGCCATAGTTCAACTGTCCTAGAAATTAATTGTTGCTATTCGAATGCTTCGAAACATAAACGACTGATTCTGTAGATTGGTGGTGTTATCCGTTGTCGCCTTGGATTCCAAAAGAAAACCGGAACTTTCCTTCTTGTAACGACACATCCTTGTAAAAAGTATACGCTTTGATCGGTGAGAAATGTTGGCGGACTCATAGTTCGTCTATTTCAAAATTCACCGGCTGCTAACCAAATCGTCATTTAAGTTCTGAGCTCGCTTAGAGTAATTAAAAGGAACTAAAAATACGAGCGGAGATGACCATGATTGATAAAAGTCTCGTTGACAGGGTAATTAGAGCCTCGTTGGCGCATGGTGGTGACTTTGCAGAGATATTTGTTGAGGAAAAGTCTACATTTTCGGCCTCACTTGAAGATTCAATGGTTGAAGGTCTTTCTTCCGGCACTACGCGAGGCGCTGGTATCCGGGTACGTTGTTCCGACACAACTGGCTTCGCGCACACTGCCGACCTATCCGAGATTGGTCTTATGAGAGCGGTAGAAGCCGCATCTTCGCTCGCTCGCCACGCTGCCCAAGGAGTTCGAACTGTAGAAATCGGAGAGCGTCATCAAACAAAACTGCCATTTGAAAAAACCCAACCAACTTCGGTTTCAAAGGACAAGAAGATTGACCTGCTCCTCCGCCTCGACCAGGCCGGTCGTTCGAGTGGAGCAAGTATTAGACAGGTGACTGCTGGTTATTCCGACTCGTTCCGCAAGTTTTTGGTCGCCAACTCCGATGGCGTTTTTGTTGAAGAAGAACAAGTTAGAACTCGCCTGGCCGTAGGTTGCGTAGCTATTGGCGATACCGGAATGCAAACTGGCTATGAAACCACAGCCATGACAATGGGATTTGAACTATTTGACGAAATCGACCTTGAGCTACTCGCCATAACTGCAGCACAGCGAGCTATTCAAAAGCTCGCAGCACGGCCGACTCCGTCTGGACAGCTACCCATAATTCTAAATGGACTAGGCGGAGGAGTCTTATTTCACGAAGCATGCGGGCACGGACTTGAGGCTGATCACGTTTTAAAGGATTCATCTGTCTATGCAAATCGCCTTGGAGAATTAGTTGCTAGCCCATTAGTTACGCTACTGGACGACGGAACAGTTGCCAATCAATGGGGCACCTACAGCCACGATGACGAAGGAAACCCTTCGGGTAAAAATACCTTAATTCAAAACGGGGTTTTAGTAGATTACATGTGGGACGATACGCAAAGCGAAAAAAAGAAGCGACAATCTTCAGGTAACGGCCGACGGCAAAGCTATTCACATCTTCCCATGGTCAGAATGACTAACACGTATTTACAACCCGGAGAGTCGACTCCAGAAGAAATTATTGCGGACACTGAGCACGGCATCTATGTAGCCAAATTAGGAGGAGGCCAGGTCAATACGGCAACTGGCGACTTTGTTTTCGGCATGACCGAAGCATATTTAATTGAAAACGGCGCAATTACCGCGCCTTTACGGGACGCAAATCTTATCGGCAACGGTCCTCAAGTGCTAGCCAACATAGACGCGGTAGCTAACGACTTTGCAATTGTCCCTGGTACGTGCGGTAAAGATGGTCAAAGTGTCCCAGTGGGCTGCGGACAGCCAACTTTACGAATTAAATCTGTGACCGTAGGAGGAACAGTCGGTGGCTGATCTAATCAGTATTGGTGAATCTATCGTTTCGCGTGCTACAGACGCAGAACAAATCGAGGTGTATTTGCTTTGGGAGCGAGAAACCTCGATTCGAGTTTACGAAAAAGACATTGAGTCTTTGACGAGTGCAGAAGCATCCGGCGTTGGAATCCGCGTGATAAGTAATGGACGCGTTGGGATTTCGTACGCGGGTACCTTGGATGTCGGGGAAATCGACCGCACTCTAGATGAAGCAAGAGACAACGCACGATTTGGATCCGTCGACGTATTTGCCGGTGTCGCAGATCCTGACGGTATTGAAGCACCTCGCCTTGACTTATGGTCTAATGACCTTATGCAGGCTCCGACAGACCGGAAAATAGCGCTTGCTATGGATCTTGAGAAATTGACGCTGTCAAAAGACAAGCGAATTCGATCTCTCAATTCATCTAACTACGGAGATGTTTCCGTCGAGGCAGCAATCGTCAATTCCAAAGGCGTTGCATCATTTTCACAGCAAACGTATTGCTGGGTATGGGCTTATGCATTAGCCGTCGCCAACGATGAAACCCAAACCGGCTACGGATTGCATGCTGCTCGTGGAATTGAACAAATTGACATCGAATACGCCGCCAACGAAGCTGCAAAAAAGGCGACCCGAATGCTTGGCGCCATAAAACCCAGTTCAGGATCGTTCACGGCTGTTTTTGAGCCCGATATCACCGCATCTCTCTTAGGAATTGTTGCGGGCACGCTCTCGGCCGAAGCGGTACAAAAGGGTAAGTCGATCTTTAGCGGGAGGATTGGTGAACAAGTCGCCTCATCCAGGTTGAGCATGTATGACGATCCAAGCGACGCCCGCTTTTTTTCCGCATCGCCTTACGATGACGAAGGGCTAGCTTCGCGTAAGAATCAGCTTATTGGAGATGGCGTCCTAAAACAATATTTTTATGATTCTTATACTGGACGCAAGGACAATACCAACTCAACTGGATCAGCCATTAGAGCTGGAATTTCTGGTATATGCACTCCTGGTCCGCGAGCTGTACTAGTTGCACCTGGCGACAATACCCCCAGTGACATCATCGCCGGCATATCAGATGGGGTTCTCATTCAATCTATATCAGGTATTCATTCAGGGGTGAACCCGGTGAGTGGCGACTTCTCCGTAGGTGCCGAAGGAATCCGAATTTCAAACGGCGAGCTGGCTGGTCCCATCAAGGAGTTTACCATCGCTTCGAACCTGCAAAAAATGATGAACGACATCTCTGCGATCGGGAATGACCTCACTTTTCGACCCGGAGGTACAGCTGGCATAACGATTGCCATTGACAATATCAACGTGAGCGGAGCCTAGGGTTCTATTACAACTAGTCACCACATTCCTTTAGCCCCCAAAATTTGGCGCTTGCGATGTCAAAAGCGCAGCACGATGCGGGCCGAAACACTAAAGTTGCTTACAGGAAATCGAAATAAAAACGCTTCGAGCATAAACAAGTGCTTAAAGTGACGCAAATGTTTCTTGCTTGCCTGAATTTACTTTCGCCTCGCGTGGCGAAAGACAGCAAAAATATTTTCGAAATAGTTTGAGTCGAACAAATGTATCTGAAACGCGCTAACCATGCAAATGATTTAGTTATAACGCTCATTCACCGAATACTTCATTCGAAGGTCAGGTGGAACGCCTAGCGGGAACCTGAAATTTATGCTCGAGCGGCGAATACAACAAAATGGCTTCTTGACGGCTTTGAAATGAATTGAGAATTGCAACAAAAGGAAGTGATATGACCAAAGTTGTTATTGTAGGAGCTGGGTTTGGAGGACTCAGTGCGATGAACGCACTGGCAGAAAACCTAGATATTGAAATTACAGTTATCGACAAACATAATTTCGCAACATTTCAGCCTCTACTCTACCAAGTTGCAACGGCCGGTTTAAATCCAGGCGATGTGGCTTTTCCGATTCGAACTCTTTTGAGGCGTCAGAAAAGAGTAAATTTCCGCCAAGGTCTCATCTGTGAAATAAACGAAAACGAAAACACTATTAGCCTTTTAGACGGCGAAAAAGTGCCGTATGATTATCTTATTCTTGCCATGGGCGCGACCACAAATTACTTCGGCGTACCAGGCGCCGCAGATTACAGTCAGGCGATTTATACATTAGACGAAGCGCTCGCCGTTAGAAATAAGGTCTTTTCGATGTTCGAATGGGCAGCGTCACACGGAGTCAAGGACTTCAACTTGACCACCGTCGTTGTCGGCGGTGGAGCGACCGGTGTGGAAATGGCCGGCGCATTGGCGGAACTCAAGCTACGCGCGCTTCAAACTGACTACCCCGCTCTTGACCCAGCTGCAGCTAGAGTTGTCTTGCTAGAAGCACAAGACCGACTATTGACAGCATTTTCGCCAGAACTTTCTAAGTACGCATCTGCCGAACTAAAGTCACGAGGTGTTGAAGTACGCTTAAATACCGCCGTCAAAGCGGTTTCCCCTAACGGAGCCGAGCTCGCCGACGGTGAAAAGATCGAAGCAAACCTCGTGATTTGGAGTGCCGGTGTTGGCATCTCCAAAGAAATATCAGCCCTGGGATTACCGCAGCTCCGAAATGGCAGAATAGAAGTCGGCGAGGATACCAGAGTCAAAGGTTCTCATAACATTTTTTGCATCGGGGACTTAGCAGGGACCAGTGATTCAGACGGAACTTTAATTCCTCAACTTGCCCAACCCGCAATTCAAACTGGTGCGCATGCGGCAAAAATGGTAGTTGCACTGACGAAAGGCAGGCCAACTAGCGCATTCGTGTATCGCGACAAAGGAACAATGGCTACCATTGGGAGAAATGCTGCAGTCGCCGAACTAAGCGGTGGATTAAAACTGACAGGTAATTTGGCCTGGATTGCATGGCTCGCACTCCACCTAATGACGTTATTAGGAGTGAGAAATCGCCTTTCAGTCCTCTTGAACTGGAGTTGGCACTATATATCATGGGGTCGTGGCCCGCGAGTCATCCTAGGCGGCTAATCCACTCAAGATATTGGCAACCTGCTGGTTCCCCAAATGTTAGCAAGTTAGTTTTAGAAACTAATCACTTTTAGAAGTTGGCGTATTGGCAGAAGCTGGAGCTGGTGCACTGGGCGGAGCTGGTGCACTGGGCGGAGCTGGAGAAACAGGGGATGCCGAGCCATCGGACGTACTTGAAGGGGGCGCAGCCGGAGCGGGCGTGTCACTTAGTGCAGATGATGTGCGCGACGATGCCACGGCCGCCTTCGAATCGTTGCGATAGAATCCACTACCTTTAAAGGTTATTCCGATGCTTCCAAACACCTTACGAAGCTGACCGCCACACTTTGCGCATACTGTTAACGGGTCATCGGTAAACGCCTGCGTAACTTCGAATTCATCACCGCAAGCTTTACACAAATAGTCGTATTTTGGCATCGACACTCTCCTGGAAGTAGAATTAGCACTCACTCTTTGTGAGTGCTAATTCTAGTCGCCCGCAGATAAGTTGAGATCGAGGTAAATCTACTAACCCTGCATCAAAGAGTATCGCCAAATCGGGCGCATTTCTTGAAGAGCCAAAAACCAAAATTGCAATCCTGACACCCAAGTGCCTACTGGGGATTCAATTCTTCGATGGACAGAATTTCTTGATAAAACTCTCGCCCAACCTAAAAACGCCATTAAATCTTTCCCAAACACCAATACTAAAATAGATATATCGTATGATAAATTATCAAAATAAGGTATTTGGGTACATTTTGACATACCTTAACCGAACATTAATCAAAAATCATTGAGAAGTACTAAAAAACCTAGTTGACTATACGTATAACGATCGCGTGGTATTTACTAGCAAATTAACTCGCAGATTTAATAATGCTGGTTACGTACCACACTAACGAAGTGCGACTTTAGAAATACATACGATACAAAATCACTAGAATTTATGCGGAGGAAATATGAATCGTATCCGTAAAGCAGTCATTCCAGCAGCTGGACTTGGAACCAGATTTCTCCCGGCTACAAAAGCACAGCCAAAAGAGATGCTCCCCGTGGTAGACAAGCCCGCAATTCAATACGTCCTTGAGGAAGCCATTGCAGCTGGTCTAGACGACATTTTGATTGTTACAGGACGTACAAAGCGATCAATTGAAGACCATTTTGACCGCTCGTTTGAACTTGAACACTACTTGGAGACGGGCAAGAAACTAGTCGAACTTGAGCAGGTAAAGAAAATCACTCAATTGGCAGAAATACATTACGTGAGACAAGGCAACCCAAAGGGTCTAGGTGACGCAATACATGCCGCTAAGGCCCACGTTGGCAATGAGGCTTTTGTAGTGCTGCTCGCAGACGATATTACCGATGGCGCATCGAATCTTCTCCCCGGCATGCTTAACCAGTTTTATAGACATGGGCGTTCGGTCATCGCACTACAGCACGTTCCCATCAGTGAGATCCACCTATACGGCTGTGTTGTACCTGAACGCGTCAATAACGACGTGGTTAGGATTTCGAACATCGTGGAAAAGCCAACAACAGAGGAAGCTCCTTCTGACCTCGCGGTGACGGGTCGATATATTTTCACACCTGAGATATTCGAAGCAATTGAATCCACCGCGCCCGGTAAAAATGGAGAGATCCAACTTACTGACGCAATTCAAATTCTGCTTGGATGGCAAGAAGCATACGGATTGGTATTCTCAGAACGTCGTTACGATATTGGAAACAAGCTCGATTTCCTGCGTGCAACAGTAGAGATCGCCATGAATAGAGCAGACCTCGCCTCTCCTTTTAGAGAAGTGCTTGCAGAAATTGTGGCGAATGATGCCGACTTGAGAAAGATGATTTCCGCGAACGTCGATGCTTGGCAATTATAAATCCGCGAGAACTCGTATCCGCTACTGAACTATATCTAAATATTGAGCCTAGATTAAATAGGGATGATCCCACTTTCCGAAGCACAGAATTTTGTCCTGGCGGCGGTCAAGCCTAAAGAGCCCGAAAAAGTATCCCTAGACGAAGCTTTTGGCATGACTGCCTCCGAAAATCTGTTGTCCAACGAGTCCATACCGGCGTATGACAACAGTGCAATGGACGGATACGCAATCTCAGAGACCGACCGCGTGCGCCTAAATGGCGTAAAAGCAGTTACGTTAAAGGTTCACACAACAATTGCGGCCGGTCCAAATGCCGACCAAACTATTTCTGATGGTGAAGCCGCGAGAATTATGACAGGAGCGCCGATCCCAAACGGGACTTCCTGCGTGGTCATCGTCGAAGATACAACATTCGAAAACGACAGTGTAACAATAAAGCAAAGCTATCAACCGGGCGACAACATTCGGCGTGCAGGCTCGGATATAGCTAGCGGTGAAAAAGTACTTGCACGCGGTACAACTCTGCAAGCCGCACACCTCGGGGTTTTGGCATCAGTCGGGCATTCAAGTATTACTGCCTTTGGTCGCCCACAAATTGGCGTGATTTCGACAGGAAACGAGTTGGTCGAAGAAAATAGGTCGCTCCGACGCGGAGAAATACGCGATTCGAATCGACATTCAATAATGGCGATCGTCCGTACAACCGGTGCCGAAGTAGTCGACTTGGGTATCGTGCGCGACGACCCTCAAGTTCTACGCGATGCATTTGCCAGTGCGGCGCGAGACCTTGACGCAATTATTACATCTGGCGGCGTTAGTGTCGGCGACTTCGATTACACCAAATCGATACTAAAGGAACTCTCTGGCAATACAGCGCGATGGATGCAAATTGCAATTCGTCCCGCCAAGCCGTTTGCTTTCGGGCTGATTGGAAGCACACCTTTTTTTGCCCTGCCTGGCAATCCAGTTTCAGCATTGGTAAGTTTCGAACTCTTGGTCCGGCCGGCGATTCGTAAAATGTTGGGACAAAGCCAACTGTTTAGTGCAAATTTAAGCGCTATAGCTGTCAACGATTACCAAAGGTCCATGGACGGAAAGACGCATTTCGTTCGTTCACAATTATTTGCCGACCAAGACGGAACACTGTTTGTTGAAGCCCTTGACAAACAAAGTTCGCACATGCTCCACGAAATGTCCCGCGCCAATTCTCTGGTCATTGTTCCAGATGGGAACGGATTTTCGAAATCTGACCAGGTGAAAGTCATGCCGCTGGGAACAGCGAATCTTTTCTTTTAAAAAATAAAATCATTTGTACGTACATTCTGACAGACCAAATGTGTAATTTGATTTTCAGACACTAGGATGAAACCACTATGCAGACACGAGACCTAACTGACTCGTTTGGGCGCGTTGTAAAAGATTTAAGAATTTCCATCACCGATCGGTGTAATTTTCGCTGTCTATATTGCATGCCAGCCGAAGGAATGAAATGGGTGCCACGCGAAGAAGTGCTGACCTTTGAAGAGATCGAGCGAATAACACGGATCTGTGTCGAAAACTATGATTTCACGGGCATCAGACTGACAGGTGGCGAACCTACAGTCCGAGCACAACTTCCTCTTTTAGTGGAACGATTGGCGAAAATTACCAGTCCGGTTACTGGAAAAACACTTGATATTGCGATGACTACCAACGGCGCAACGCTGGCCTCGATGGCCTTTGACTTAAAAAAGGCCGGCCTAAACCGCATCAACATATCTTGTGATTCTCTTCAACGGGATCGTTTCGCAAAAATAACACGACGCGACCAGCTTGATAAGGTTTTAACTGGCATCAATGCTGCAAAGGAAGCGGGCTTCGCACCAATTAAAATCAATGTCGTTGTCATGCGTGGCGTAAATGATGACGAAATCCTTGATTTCATAGAATTTGGGCGTGCCAACAAAGTTACTCCTCGATTCATCGAATTTATGCCACTAGATGCGGACGATGATTGGAGTTCAGATAAAGTCGTGGCTTCTGATGAGATTATTTCCACTATTGGCTCACGTTACGCCATTAAAAGCATTGCCAACAACTCCGATCCTGCGTCTAGGTACGCATTCGCGGATCAAAAAGGTGAATTTGGAGTAATACCTACAGTGACTAAACCATTCTGCGGTTCCTGCGATCGAATCAGACTTACTGCTGAAGGGCAACTTCGTACTTGTCTTTTTTCGATTGACGAATTTGACTTAAGAAGTGCGATGCGGTCAGGCAGCACCGATAACGACATTAAAGCCATCATTGAGCGGGCCGTGGGATTAAAATGGGCAGGACATCAGATTGGAAATGTCAATTTTCATCGTCCATCTCGATCGATGAGTCAAATTGGCGGATAGAGGTTTGTTGAGTTTTGCTCAACAAACCAAATTATTGCTCTAGGCTATTACTCTATGACAGATTCCGGCCTTACACATCTTGACCCGCTTGGGCGTGCACGCATGGTGGACGTTACGCCCAAGGAACCGACGCACAGACGCGCTATCGCGAGATGCAAGGTGCATATGCTACCTGAGACCACTGCGAAAGTCGCGACTAACGCCATCAATAAAGGTGATGTATTAGGGGCAGCAAGAATTGCGGGCATCCAAGCCTCAAAACGAACTTCGGACCTAATACCGCTATGCCACCCCTTACTCGTTGGCTCCGTGTACGTTAACTTTCTTATTGGAGACGATTTCGTCGAGGTGGAAGCCCAAGTTGAAACCGTAGACCGAACAGGCGTTGAGATGGAAGCGATGACCGCATGTGCCATTGCTGCGTTGACCATATATGACATGTGCAAATCGGTAGATAGGTCAATGGAAATCGGCGAACTGGCACTTTGGGAAAAAGTCGGGGGCAGATCTGGAGTCTGGAAACGTCCCGGTAGAGACCACCTACAAGAGCCAATCTTCTAATCATCGAGAAATACTCGAAACAACTCAACTTTTATCGTATGGTTTACCAAAAATTACACTAATGTAATTTATAGAGGCAAGAGGTCTCCATTGAGGTGGTACATGTCGCTAACTCTCGTGATTAGCGCCTGGATAGTAATGCTAGGTACGCTTGCAGCCCTAAAAGCACGACAACACGGAGTAGTAACCTCCGTATCGAGGTTTCATCGTCAGCTGGTGGTATTAGGTCGTACATCCTCGAGA
>JAJYGT010000068.1 GCA_021785005.1 Actinomycetes bacterium | reverse complement strand
GGTCATGGGAATGTAACTCCTTTGTAACTAGGTGATTTATTTCTTACTTCCTAGATACCATGACCACCACCAGCATTTCATTCAGCTAATGGAATTTGCACAACTTTTGGCACACAACCAGCAACTTGTCGCCTTGGATGAGTTTCTTGATCACCTGTTCCGGAATGCGCCCATTGGACTTCACGATAATTTCCTCCATCTACATTATGAAGGCCAAATCTCTCATACCAGGTGGATCAATTTATTGGGAGCCTGCCAACCCAATTGGACAGTTGGTAACACGTGCCATTTGCTAAAGTCCTACCAGGCGCTGATTTGCAACGCCAAGAAGGATCTCGCATTACTCGTCGACTCTGTCCATTTTGGAGTAGGAATAGCCCTGTCGCCTATATTGACCAATCCAAAATATAGAATTGACTTCATGTACGCCTACACCAGGGCGTCACTTCAGATCACTGCCCGAAAATCTATGGCAATTTATAAATAACTCGATCCAGACAACGCTACTTCACCTGAACCGATTTCGAAACCCTTGCTGCTAGATCTGGATCAACCTTGGTCCAATATTCCATTACACGCGGTAACATATCTGACTGCACTCCAGAGTTAATATGGTTTGCTATGTTGGAAGCCAAATTCTCCTTTTCGGATTCCGCTAAAACTGAACGATAAAGTTCCCCTGGTTGGACAAATTCATCGTCATCACGATGTTTCGAATATGCTGCTCTTACGAGCTCACCCGTTACCGTCGATCCAGCTGCCTCGCCATACAGCTCTGAATTTGCCCGTGGTCCACCGAATGAATTTGGTGCATATACCGGATCATTTGGATTTTCGAACCGCATCGATCCATCGCGATTGTAGGAGTTAACCTGCGACTTCGGTCTGTTTACAGGCAACTGCAAATAGTTCGTTCCAATTCGGTATCGATGCGCATCTGGGTAACTAAAGAGCCTTCCCATCAGCATTTTATCTGGACTCGTATCAATACCTGGGACCAAATTCGACGGCTCAAACGCTGCTTGTTCAATTTGGGCAAAGTAGTTTTCCGGGTTACGATCAAGAGTTAGACGACCGATAGGGATCAGTGGATAGTCGGCGTGTGGCCACACCTTGGTGAGATCAAAGGGGTTAAACCGATAGTCTTGTGCTTGGGCAAAAGGCATAATCTGCATATTTAACGTCCACGAAGGAAATTCGCGCCTTGAAATAGATTCTGCAAGATCGCGCAAGTGAAAATCTGGATCTTCCGAAACCATTGCTTTTGCTTGTGCATCTGTAAAGTTCTCGATACCCTGATCAGTCTTAAAATGATACTTCACCCAAAACTTCTCACCTGACGCATTTATCCACATGAAAGTGTGACTTCCATATCCGTTTTGGTGACGCCACGTTCTTGGCGTACCGCGGTCAGACATTAGAAACGTCACTTGATGGGCAGACTCAGGTGACAGAGTCCAAAAATCCCACTGCATATTCGAATCTCTCGTGTGCGTGTCCGCTCTTCGCTTCTGCGAATGAATGAAATCTTGAAATTTTTGAGGGTCACGAATGAAAAAAATTGGGGTATTGTTGCCCACCAGATCGTAGTTACCTTCGCTGGTATAAAACTTAATTGCAAATCCTCTGGGATCTCTCACTGTATCTGGCGATCCAGCCTCACCTGCAACCGTAGAGAATCGTAGCAATACATCCGTCTTCGCACCTTTTTGAAAAACTTTTGCCTTGGTATATTCACTGATGTCCTCGAAAACTTCGAAACTTCCGAACGCGCCACCGCCTTTGGCATGCACCACTCTCTCAGGTACACGTTCTCGGTTAAATTGAGCCATCTTTTGAATCAGATAGTGATCAGACAATAGTATGGGTCCATCGGCCCCTGCGGTCAAGGAATATTCGTCGCTTGGTGCTGGGATTCCAGCGTCGTTAGTTGTATGGTTTTGATTTCCGGTGGCTTCCATTTTTCCCCCTTTTGGTATCGCGTACACTTGGTCGCCGATATTACTATTCTGACTCTTTCGGCGTTGCTATTTTCGACTTTTGGCATTTAGAACAAAGACCCCAAAAGGTCACTTCTGCTTCGTCCAAGACAAATCCGTACGTGTGCGAAGGCTCCAGACAAGGAGCTTCTCCCACCACACAATCAATATCCTGGGTCAATCCGCAATGGCGACATACCACGTGATGGTGATTATCTCCTACTCTCACCTCATAACGAACCGAACTTCCTGCTGGTTCAATATGACGAACAAGTCCAACTTCAGCAAGCACACGCAGTACGTCGTACACGGCTTGCACCGAGATTCTTCCTATCCGCTTATTCACGCCATTTACGATTTCATCCGCTTCCGCATGAGGATTGGCAGCGACTTCCTGCAAAACAGCAAGCCGCTGAGCCGTGACTCTAAGGCCTCTGGATCTAAGCGCATTTTCCCAACGTGAATCAGTCATTAGTTATAACTTATCTTTCTTTGGAATCATTCCAGTTATCATAAACAAAATTTTGTGCAACATGACAACTATGGTTAAAATCAACCGTCACACGATTGAACTTTAAAGGCTTCACCCTGAGGTTGTTGCCCTGGAGGCACATTCGCTAGATGACGTTACTATGAATCGAACTGGAGACAATAACAATAAAAACAAAGTTGAGAAGTCATAGCTCAACAAGTTCAATCAAAGTTCCAAATGCAGACTTGGGATGAATAAATGCAATAGTCGTACCCCGGGAACCCCTACGCGGCACTTGATCAATCGCCTGGTACCCATGAGATATTACTGAATTAAGTGCTTCTTGACATGAATCGACTCGATATCCAACGTGATGCAGCCCTTCTCCGCGATTCACAAGGAATTTCCAAACGGGAGATTCCTGGCTAGTAGGCATTAACAGTTGAATGTAAGAGTCCGCCACCCGCAAAAGTGCTTCATGAACCTGGTCTTTTTGCACAACCTCTTGGTGTTCGACCTGAGCGCCAAAAACGCTAGCATAAAATTCCATCGCCTTGTCGATATCGTGTACTGCGATAGCAATATGGTCGATTTCGGTGAACATACCCTCAGATCTTATTCGATCAAGTCATAAGCAACCTCAAAAAAATGCTGCCAGCCCTAACGACGAATACACCGGCTTTGCTTTGGTCAAACCCAAAAAAACGACATTAAAAATCTTGTGATTTCCCGCTTTTCTATTTTTACAGCTACTTCTGTATCTAAAGTAGTGTTAATTGAAATCTCAACCTCGAGAACATGGGAGGCCAAATATGAGTTACTCTTACATTGTTGCGGGCTCACGAACCGCAACCGGAAAATTCAAGGGCGCTCTTACAGGGTTTTCAGCGATGGATCTAGGAGGAATTGCGATTAAGGCGGCTCTGGGTGCCGCGGAAATATCAGCACAAGACGTGGACTATGTGTTCATGGGTCATGTACTCCAAGCAGGTCAGGGGCAAATAACTGCACGTCAAGCTGCGGTAAAAGCAGAAATTCCAATGGACATTCCAGCGACCACGATCAATAAAGTTTGTCTTTCGGGTCTCAACGCGATTCACTTGGCAGATCTGGCAATCAAAGCGGGTGAAATTGACGTTGCCGTGGCTGGCGGCATGGAATCTATGAGCAGCGCGCCGTATCTCCTGCCAGAAGCACGTTTTGGACTTGGAATCGGAGATAAGACCACTGTAGATTCGATGTTAAATGACGGTCTTTACTGCTCATTTGACCAGTGCAGCATGGGCGAGGCAACAGACCGCGACCTAAACAAACGCACCGAGATCACGCGTGACCGCCAAGACCAATTTTCAATCTTGTCACACGAGCGCGCTGCGCGCGCAGCCAAAGATGGACGCTTCGGACTAGAAATTTCTCCTATTTGTCTTCCAAACTCAGACGGTGAAAAGATTCAGTTTT
>JAJYGT010000009.1 GCA_021785005.1 Actinomycetes bacterium | reverse complement strand
TTACCGTTTTGGTTCTCACTGGCAACCTATGGAACCCAAGCCTATTCGGACGCCGTTGACGAGACGCTGGCAATCGCTCAGTATTGTCGAAACGAAATCGTTGCGAGACCCTATTTAGAGTTGGCCCTGGAGCCTGAATTGACCGTGGTAGTTTTTCGACGTGTAGGTTGGGGCGATGCTGATTACATCAGTTGGAGCGAAAGTCTTTTGAAGGACCAGATCGCCTTCGTGCAACCAACGACCTTTAGAGGTGAACGATTAATGAGGTTGTGTTTTGTTAATCCGATCACTTCACAAATAGACGTCAACGAAATATTGGACACTTTAGCAGATTGATTTTTTATCACCGGGGCATTTCGGGTGACCAATTAATCGTTTAAGCCCAGTAATCGCTCTAGAGAGCTGTGGCTTAGAAATATTGAATCGTTGTCGAACGGATCGTGGCTACCTGGCCCGAGATACGCAGTAGCCGTGAAGCCAGATAGAGCGCTTATCGTTCAAACCTAGATAGTTGCCGCAATTGCTAGCTTGAAAGGCATTATCACTTAATAACGAAGAATAAATTATGGTTTTGTCGTGCCAACAATGAGATATTTCACACGGCATCAAGTTACTCCTGGCAAGATTTAGCATGTCAGTCTTGTAAAGGAAAATGTTGAGGCATGTCAAATTGACAGTTCGCTATTTGGATAAATTTCAAACCGACCTGCCGAATTCAC
The DNA here is from genome assembly GCA_021785005.1 of Actinomycetes bacterium. Classification (GTDB taxonomy): domain Bacteria; phylum Actinomycetota; class Acidimicrobiia; order Acidimicrobiales; family Acidimicrobiaceae; genus Acidithrix. Next base: position 3,205 of record JAJYGT010000009.1, on the reverse strand, counting down.
CTGGGTCATGTGATTTCAAGGCTTGCGACGACGAGAAGAAAACAAACCGTCGCAAAAGCGTATGACATTTACACTCAACTTTGACAAAAAAAGTACGTAACTCGGTAAAAATCGGTTTGCCCAATGTGTCGCGTCGGGTAACGGCCAAAAACTTAGCGCAATTTGCTACCCGTTCAACCTGGATTGTTAGGTTCAATCGGAGTAACGTAAATCGACCTTTCAAGTCGAATGAAGTGGATATGAGCTTATTTTTGTTGTTTTGGACTCAGTATTTTTTGGAGGTTTAAATGTCGAATGAGTTTGAGTGCGCTTTTTGTACCAAGAAAACCGAAAATGACCTACTTGAAGACAATTTGTTCAGCGCGTTTCGAGATAAAAGACCAGTGTCACGCGGTCACACACTTATTGTGCCTAAACGACATGTCGAGAATTTTTTTGAGATGGCTCCAGAAGAAGGATCTCATTTATTTGGTTTCATTGTCACTGTGAAGAATTTTCTGCAAAGTCAATACTCTCCGAGTGGATTTAATGTTGGCGTGAACGTAGGCGCCGCTGCCGGTCAAACTGTCTTTCACGCTCACATACATGTCGTACCGAGGTACCTCGGGGACGTGACTGATCCACGTGGTGGGATAAGAAACGTGATCCATTGATTTAAAGTCTATTTGGCGACGACATAATTTAAAAGAGTACAAGTTAAGTTTTTGGATAGCAAACGTCGAGGGCGCGAGTGCCAAACAGACTTAGCAAAACTGCTGGAGGCGCCTGACCGCAGGGAAATAGTACGAATGTCTCGACAGGAGCTGCGTTCGACCCGCTCAGTCGTTCTAAGATCCCGTCTGCTTGATTCGCGTAGCACGGGGTTGCCGAAGTAGATGAACCGTTGGCGACAACAACCGCGTAACTCAAGTCGGCGCTTGACTGGAGTGTGGTTGCACTCGAAACACATGCAGAGGACATGCCTTGGGATTCTGCAACTGAGATCATAGTATCAACGGTCGCATCAATTGGTCGCGCGGCTTGACACAGTTGCCCGTAGTTCAACTTTAGGTTCGCAAGCGCAATGTTGAGGCTCGTGAGGTTGTTGGTGCTAGAACTAGCAAGTTTTATCTCTAGAGCTTTGGCGTCGGTTGTGCTCAGCTCAGCAGCGTGATTTTTCAGTGTATTTTCTAGGTATCCCACTGCCGCGTCGTAGTTCGTTTGGGCGGCGGAGATTTGGACTGCCGGTAATTTTGAGATTTCACCAAGCAGATAAATGTCAGCTGCTATCAAGTAGTATGCCGAGCACGTCTTGGAAAATGACGAGTTGTTAGGATACAACGCGAGAGTGCTTGACGTGTCCGGTGATGCGTTTGGTGTTTGGGTTTTGACGGGTTTTTGCGCTCCTGAATTCGTAGCATTAGCGGGGTTGGTACCGCAACTCGTGAGACCAAGTATCAGGCCAAAAGATAGGGTGCTGGTGCTAATTATCTTGCTAAGTTGTCTCGACATACAGCGGTCATCATAATTGCTGTTTTGTAGGACTCGGAAAATTGCCTTAGAGTTGACGGCGCCATACCCCTAGTGCGTCGCAAGACAACACACTCAGTGCGATTTCGAATCTTATTGAACCGAGAAATGCGGATTCCAAATATTTTTCAGGCTAATTATGCGGTTTTTATCGAATCGTTAGCAGAATTGTAATGAAAACCACTGAAAGTTGGGTTTGGAACTGATAATAATGATCTAAGGGAGTTTTGTGGTTGTCAGTGATGCGTCTCATTCGTCGCTTTTGCATCTTACTCTATGGAGTAAAAATGCTTAAAAAACGCGAAAAACGTGTCAGTTGCTAAACAGTCGATTTTGCCGACTCTAAAAAGGAGAAAATAGAAGATGTCAGTTACTACGGCTCAACCCACTGGGGGTGAACCAACGGCCGGACGGGAATCGTCTCGGATTCACTTGAGGTCAAATGAGTTGAGTCTTTTCGATTCAACCGCGGTAGCGGTAGCGAGTGTCGCCCCGGCTTACTCCATTGCATCCACAATTGGATTGGTCGTTGCGGCGGTTGGATTTACATCACCGGCGGTTATTTTGGTCAGCTTTATTCCTGTTCTTGCGATTGCATTTGCGTATTACTATATGAACAGACAAGATCCTAACTGCGGAGCTTCGTATTCCTGGATCTCAAAGACGGTCAGCCCCTATTTGGGTTGGATTAATGGGTGGGTGCAAGTCTCGGCTAGCGTGCTGTTTTGCACTTCAGCGGCTATCTTGATTGGACAAAACACCTTGTCTTTTCTCAACACCTTAGGAATAGTTAGTTCTGGTGTTGCAGCTTCAACAATTTGGACAGCAATTGTTGCTTCGTTATGGTTTATCGCGATCACCTTCATTTGTATCGTTGGCATTAGAGCAACCGCTAACTTCCAGTGGGTTCTAGTGAGTATCGAGTACGTAGCTGTAATCATATTTTCTGTAGTCGCGGTGATAAAAGTCGTTACTTCGCACCCTCATGGCTCTTCCGCTTTTACCATCGCTTGGCTGAATCCCCTGCATCTTGATGGTATTACTGGACTTGCCTCTGGAGCGGTCTTAGGTGTGTTCTTTTTCTGGGGCTGGGATACTTCTTCTAACCTGAATGAAGAAAGTAAGGAAGCTAATCAAAATCCAGGACTTGCTGGAATTAATTCGATGTTCTTGCTCTTGGTTGTCTTTTTGGTAAACAGCGTTGCAATGCAGATGCTGTTGCCATCCAGCGTTATTCAAAAGCAGGGAGGCAACGCGTTATTTTACTTCGCGCAGCAGGTGTTGCCTTCGCCGTGGAACTACATTATGCTTTTAGCAATTTTGTCTTCCACTGTTGCCACTACTCAGACTACTCTTTTGCCGGCATCGCGTATTACGTTATCGATGGCTCGTGACAACGTCTTTCCATCTGTATTTGCAAAAATCGACAGGAAATGGTTAACTCCCGTTTACGGAACCGTGATCCTAGCTGGTCTTTCGTTTTTAGGGATTTGGCTTACCATTTTTTCTTCGAGCGTGAACTCGGTGTTTACCAATCTGATCTCTAATATTGGTGTCTTGGTCGCATTTTATTATGGGGTTACTGGCATCGGAAGTGCCTGGGCGTATCGCAAGGTGCTTTCCGAGCGGCTTGGCCTCTTGTTTTTTGCGGGCATATTCCCCTTCTTGGGTGGGATATTTCTCCTGTGGATTGGAT
>JAJYGT010000051.1 GCA_021785005.1 Actinomycetes bacterium | reverse complement strand
CGTCCTGCTTAATCCAAGTTTGTAAAAATTCCGTCAACTGATCGTCGGTCGTGATTTGTTCAAGTCGTCGAGATAATTTAAGGTCTGTGTTTAATCTTGCTTGTCGTTCCAAGGAGGTACTAGGTCCAGGGTGAGCTGCGATAATTACCAATGCGGTTACGGATTCAGGCGCTAGTTGTGCTAAGTGCATCGCGATTCGTCCACCGAGGGAGTACCCCACGTAAATAGAGTTGTTAAACATCGAGTGTATGGTTGTTGCACATTCACTAAGTGATAGCTTGATCATGCTACTTTTGCCGTGTCCTGGGAGATCAAGTACATGTACTGTTCGTGTGGTTAATTCTGCCAGCAAAAGTGCAAATCCTTCGACCGTGTCACTATTTTGTGTAAAGCCATGGAGCAAGACGATATCTGCTCGTTTTGCAAAGTCGGAATTTGATGTTTGAGACCTAGGATCGAAATTAGGCGTGATGGTTCTGAAGTAGGGATAGACAAGGGAGTTAGGGTTTTTCACCATAGCGCAAATTTAGTGGTATAGACCAAGGATTGGATCAATGTCTTGACAAATAATGAATCTGAAGCAAATCAAATCGTCGCTGCAACTATTGTTGACGAACTGGTGCGCAATGGAGTTTCTGTGGCGTGTTTGTCGCCAGGATCCCGTTCGACCCCTCTAGCGCTAGCGCTATTGCGTTCTTCGGAGATGAAGTGTCAAGTTTTGCTTGATGAGCGCTCGAGTGGGTTTTTTGCCTTGGGTTCAGCCAAGGTGAGCAAGAACCCAGTTGTGGTGTTAACCACTTCAGGAACCGCTGCAGCCGAACTAAGCCCGGCTGTAGTCGAGGCGTCGCAAAGTGGAGTCAGTTTGATAATAATCACGGCCGATCGTCCGTTGGAACTCTATGGAACAGGCAGTGCGCAGACCATAGATCAGACCCAGCTTTATGCCGGGTACCTAAGGAGTAGGCGATTATTTGACGCGGGTTCAACCTCGTCGCATGCTTGGCTTCGCTCAATTATTTCCCGCTTGGTTCTCGAATCCAGAGGTACACTAAGCGCACCAGGACCTGTCCATTTAAACGTGTCATTTCGTGAGCCATTGATAACCGCGAACCAAACTGTACCGAACGTTTTGACTGCCAAGAATAAAGGACCGTGGTATCAAGTATTCGATTTTTCACAATTACATGACACCACTGCGTTTGCAGAGTTATTACTTACGCAAAAAAGGGGACTGCTAATCGTTGGCGAGACAAATGAACCAGAAGCTGCGTATGTGATATCAGAATTGTTAGGGTGGCCGACGCTAGTGGATGCAAGGTCGCCTATCGTATGTCGCTCAACTTACTCCGTAAGTCACCATGACACATTTGTTAGGATAAAAGAGTTAGCACACGAGCTTGAACCCAGTTTCGTGTTGTATCTTGGTCGACCACAAGCATCAAAGGCATTAGCGAGCTTTATAGGTACCAATAGAGAGTTGACAACAAAAAATAGGGTTTTGGTGTTTAGCGGTTCGCCAGCTGGGTTCGACCCTGATGGATCGGTAGATGGATATGTAGTGGGTTCAATGGAACACTTGGTAACGGCCCTTTCCCGTCTTGAGGTCGAGACGAATATTTGCCAGGAACCGAACTTTACGAATAAGTATTTGACCTACGACAGGATTGCTCGATCAGTGATCGAGAAGTTGCTTCAAAACAAAGAGTTGGGTACTGAAATTGCGCTGATGTACCATGTCTTAAATGGACTTGGGCCTACGGATTTACTTTTTGTGTCTGCGTCAATGCCGCTACGGGATCTCGAGAACTTTGGTACTAAAGGCTCACAAACTCCTCAGGTCTTTGAAAATCGAGGAGTAAATGGGATAGACGGTATTTTGGCCACATTTGCGGGCGTTATGAACGCGAAAGTGGATTTTGAAAGCGATTCCATTGCGGTGTTGATTGCGGGGGATTTGGCATTTCTTTATGACGTCTCATTTTTGCGCGAATTTGGTCAGATGGTTGGAAATGCCTTGATCGTCGTGATTGACAACAATGGCGGTGGAATCTTTTCTTTCTTGGCCCAAAGAAAGCTTCTATCAGATGTAGAGTTTGAAAAGCTTTTTGGTACTCCCCACAATATCGATCTTGGAGCTTTGATTACGGGGTTTGGTATTGAGGCAACATGTGTGGATAATGCTGATCAAATACCTAAACTAATTGCTGAACAAAGGCAATGTGCCAATGTGCGTGTGGCTGTCGTGAAAAGTGATAGGAATGCTAATCTCCAGGCTCACGATTATCTTTATAATATGATTGAAGAGTCGATCCTAGACAGCCTTCGGTAGTCGGTGCAAACCTCAATTCAAACTGGGCGAGAGTCTAAAATGTCTTTGTGCTTTGACCTTAGTTAAGAAAGTTTCTATTCCAATGTCTATTAGTCGAGAACCATCCCCAGCGTTGCTTTCCAATGAACTTGCATGGCGTGGTCTCGTTTATCAAACTAGTGACGACGATGTTTTCAAAAATCTAGATGCAGGCGAGGTTACTGCCTATATTGGCTTTGATCCTACCGCCAGTTCGCTGCATGTGGGAAATCTTGTTCAATTGATAATGTTGCGCCGACTTCAACTAGCTGGCAATACGCCAATTGTGTTAGCCGGTGGCGCAACTGGCATGATAGGTGATCCCTCGGGGAAATCTTCTGAGCGAGTGTTACTAAGTACAGATCAAATTCGTGAAAACGTCACGACGATTAAGGGTCAGCTAGAGGAGTTCTTAGATTTTTCTCCGAGTTCATCCAGAGCAATTTTAGTAAATAATTACGATTGGCTTTCAAAGACAAATATCTTGGATTTTCTTCGTGACGTTGGAAAATATATGACAGTCAACCAGATGATAGCCAAAGATTCTGTGAAGTCGAGGATGGATTCCAGAGATCAAGGTATTTCGTATACCGAGTTCAGTTATATGCTTCTTCAAGCTACTGACTTTTTGCACTTAAGTGATAATTATGGCTGCAACATGCAGCTAGGCGCATCTGACCAATGGGGTAATATAACTGCTGGTCTCGAACTGATCCGCAAGACCCGCGCAAGGGAAGTGTTTGGAATGACAACTCCGTTGCTTTTGAAAGAAGATGGTACCAAGTTTGGTAAATCTGAAGCAGGAGCCATTTATCTAGATCCAAAAAAGACCTCTCAATATGACTTTTATCAGTTTTTTTATAGGTCACATGATTCAGTAGTTTCGAATTACTTAAAGTTTTTTACATTTCTGTCTCAAGACGAGATTCTTGATCTAGAGATCAGTATTCGAGATGCTCCTGAAAAACGCGAAGCACAACGAGAGTTGGCTCGGTTGTTGACGAGATTTGTTCATGGAGAATCGGGTTTAGAACTTGCTGAAAGTGCCGCCAACGCGTTGTTCTCACAAGATATTACTTTGACTTCAAAAGATGTCATAGACGTTGCACTTGCTGGTGCACCTACTCATCTTATACCTAAATCAATACTGGTATCTGGAGTGTCATTAGTTGAGCTTTTGGCAGAATCAGGGTTGACCAGTAGTCGCTCAGATGCTCGTAAATTGGTTCAGCAAGGTGGGGCGTATGTAAATAACATTCGATGTAGCGATGTTGATCGGGTGCTTACAGAGGCGGATTTACTAAGCAACGGGCAGATCTTGCTTCGAAAAGGAAAGAAAGACTATTTGGTGATTTCGATCATTGAGTAGGAACACATGCAAAATGAACAATCGTCATCGCTATATTGTCTTGCTAGTTGTTTGCCGTATTTGAAATGCATTTTTGAGCTACCGGGTTTTATTTGCCACTACTTCAAAACATTCTCACTTGGCTAAAGGCAAATATTTGTTGCATCTAAAGAAATTGCTGATGGAAATGTGTTTTTTACGGAAGGGGCGGTGTTTCGTAAACTGTTGGGAAGGGTTAGAAGGAGTAGGTTGCTTCGGGATTTTACGCTCAGTCGCTTACGATAATAGA
>JAJYGT010000098.1 GCA_021785005.1 Actinomycetes bacterium | reverse complement strand
TTGGCTGATTAGTCTTGGCGTTACCATCGTCTCTTAGATATTTACGTACGGTGTTCCTTGAGAGTCCAGTTTCTCGTGCTATTTCGCGATAGCCGAGATCTTTTGCTTTCAAATCAAATAAGTTCATAAGTGGCCTACCCTTCAGCATGTGAAACTCCTAAGTGAAATTGGATACTTCACTCAAGAGTATTGTCTGTTGGGTCGGTCAATTTTTATCACTTAAGGTGGGTCACTTTAACTCCGCTGTTTACATCCTTTTTCTATTCTGCAAGCTCGCCGTAGAAGAAGGACGAGGTGACTCCGCCGTCCATGAGGAAGTCGCTGCCGGTGATAAAGGCACCATCGGATCCCATGAGGAGTGCTCCGACGATCCCGACCTCGTCGGGAGTCCCACCACGCCCAGCAGGGCAGAGGTCGATCATCCGACGGTACCCCTCGCCCCGAGGGCCGGTTAGCTCGTCTCGGGCGAGGGGAGTGAAAATGATGCCAGGAGAGATCGTGTTGATTCGTGCGCCACGCTTGCCCCAGCGAACGGCCTCAGCCATGACCCTAAGCGAGTTTCCTCGCTTGGCGATCTGGTAGGCGTTCAGCGAGTCGGTCACCTTGTCGGGCTGGAGAAAGGGGAGTGTCAGTAGTTCCTCGACGGGAGTCGTCGCAAGTGCGGAGTTCTGCTCCTGGGTAAGGGCACCGAGACGGTGGCCTGATTGAGATGCGATGACGACACCGGCACCACTGGGAGCGATAACGTCACCGAACTTCTCTAGGACGAGTGCCGTCCCATAGAGGTCAACAGTTAGGATTGTCGCCGGAGAGGCTTGGCTCGGTGAGACGCCTGCAGCATGAATGAGCCCGGTTATGTCGCCGAAGCTGGTCGCTTCTGTGACGAGAGCCTGCACGGACTCCCGTGACGACACGTCAACGGTGGTAATGCTCACCTCGAACCCGGCATCCCGCATAACCTCGGCAGCGGCTTCGGCGTTCTCAATACGGAGGTCTGCCAGGACGACGTGCTTTCCAGCACTCACCCGCCGGGCGATTGCCTGACCGATCGATCCGGCTCCGATGACGACAATGACGTCACTCATAGTGATCTCCTTCTTGTGGAAGCGACGAAGCACAGGCTCACCTTGTCCTGACTACGAATACTTGGGATATCTCCATTGAACGACGTACGTGCAGCCAGAGGGTCGCGACCTCCTCCAGTCACCGGCCCTTCGCTCTGGCGGCGCATCCACTACATTGCGCATGACGACACGTTCCGTGGCGCTGGGACATGGACTCATTGCTCCATCTTGTCGCCCTGGAAGAACCAATGGACCCCATATCGATCGGCAAGATGTCCATAACTTCCGAACGGCAAATCGTGCAAGTCATCCAAGAGCTGAGGGTCAGCTCCCATTGAGAGACTGTCGAATATCGCTCTCAGTTCACTGTACGTTCCCCCATTGAGATACATACAGACGGTATTCCCGGGTTTTGGAGTCCTCGATTGATGGAGCCAGTCAGTAGCCGTGAACTCGATGACCCCACTCGTTAGACGAGCATTGATAGTTTTGTCGTGAAGTTCGAGAGGAACCTGTTCTCTCATCGGAGTGTCTTTCACTTTCGTAAGAACCAACTCTCCACCGAGACAATCCCTATAAAACGCCATCGCTTCGGCGCAGTCGCCGTCAAAAAGCAAAAACGGAGTGAGGTTTAGCATTGCTGCTCCCGGTCTGTGTGAAGACTTCCTCATGCATTTTACAACCCCGCATTCTCGCTCGGCCGGAGTGCGTGTAAACTGCGGAGTCAAATTGACCCACCTTAGATGATAAAAATTGACCCACCCTATGACCTTCACTCTTTGGATTGCTACCGAACTCGACGCCGCAGATTTCGGGGGATCATAACTTGGTGACCATTCTGCAACTTGCGACCAATGATTCCGGAATCTTGCGACCACCAATAATGTACATGAAAACGAGTACCAGATGACTCATTTTGGTGAAATTCCTGATCTGAGACAGTTGAGAGTAATCAACTTTTCGAAGGAGGGAATCGTTGATTTCAAAGGAGCAAGACGTAGAGATCCATGCATTACAGGGACAGCGTTGGTCTATATCGGCTGCTAAATAGTGTCGGGACGACAGAATCGAACGATTTGTAACCTTCAACGCCATGAGGGCTTATTGGAGGTTGTATACTAACCTCCAATAAGGAGATTCCATGGCAAAGGTTGTGAAACGGCGGTGGAGGAGCGAGGTCGGCGGCACCGGGCTTCCTCGGAAGGACAGCCGGTCTTGCGACTACGACGCCTACGTTCCTGATCTTCTCATGGGTCGTCGCTTTTTCATAGAGGGTGAGGTCGCTGCCGACGTGGCAGATGCCGAGGCCGCAGTCGCTCGCTTGAACGCTCAAGCAACAGCTCTCGTTGACACCGAGGCGCTTGCTCGAATTCTGCTGCGTGCCGAAGCAGTCGCCTCGTCACGCATTGAGGGCTTAGAAGTCGGATCTCGTCGCCTTCTCCGCGCCGAAGTTGTTCGAGGGATGGCTGAGTCCGAATCGGACGTCACTGCGATCGATATTCTCAACAACATCGATGCAATGGTGTTTGCTGTCGCGAGCATCGGTGCCGGTGAGCTCATCACCGTCAACCTTCTTCTTGATGTGCACCGCCGTCTCCTCGCAGGAACACGATTGGAACAGCACGGAGGGATTGTCCGCCAACAGCAGAACTGGATCGGCGGGAGTGCCTACAACCCGTGCTCCGCCGTCTTCGTACCTCCCCCTCCGGAACTTGTCAACGACCTTCTCCAAGATTTGTGCGACTTCTCCTGTACCGACGGATTGCCCGCCGTTGCGCAGGCAGCCATCGCTCATGCTCAGTTCGAGAGCATCCACCCGTTCGTGGACGGCAATGGTCGAACCGGACGAGCCCTTATCCATCTCATCCTTAGGCGTCGTGGACTTGCACTCCGAGCGCTCCCTCCGGTGTCTCTGGTGCTTGCCACGTGGGCTCGGGATTACATCGACGGACTCACCCTGTTTCGATACCTGGGATCGCCTACTGCTCCTGCTGCCGTGGATGGTCTCAACACGTGGATCGGTCGTTTTGCGAGTGCATGCACGAGGTCTGTGACTGACGCAACGACGTACGAAAAGCGGGTGGCGGACCTGGAGCTAGAGTGGCGTAAACGACTGGGGTCCGTTCGGGCCAACTCTGGAACGGACATCCTCCTTCGAATTCTTCCCGGAGCTCCAATGATGACTGCAGAAAGCGCTGCAACGCTTCTCGGACGGACTTACAAACCGGCCGCTGCTGCGATTGAGCGGCTCGTCGAAGCTGGGATTCTTCGACAGGTGAATGTCGGACGGCGAAACAAGGCGTTCGAAGCACCCGAGGTCATCGATGCGTTCACGGCTCTGGAGCGACAGCTTGCCAGTCCCGAAGGCGACACTCGCACGAGCGCGCCCGCGAGATTCGTTCCTCGGCGTCGCTGAGGAACAAGGGCTACCGTTTGGCGTTTACCATCCGAGATCTCAGGATTGTTGACGTAAATTATGATAGAAGATGTAAATAGGGCGAGAATAACGAGGAGAATTGGGCATATGAAATGCGCTCTAGCTCGAGCGTTAAAGGGAATCGTTCCACTTCTTGTGGGTAGTCTCGCGCTGACTACCTGTGGCATTTACAGCCAAACTCGGACGTTGCATGAGTTGACCGCTGACGTCTCGGCGGTACCCGTGCCCACCGGAGTGACGTTTGTCCGTGAGGTTAAGAGCATGCAACAGGGGCCTGGATTTTCGACGACGACCTTTGGGGAGGTTGTCCGTCAATTCGTCGATACCCGTTCATGCCAGAGTTTGGAACGTTCATGGGCCGTTGTCCTTCGACGAGCAGATCGAAAATTCCGGTACAACAACGTTCCACACACGTTCGGTGCGATAGGCTCGCTGGGTATCGTAATCACGGATCGACCGGAGAACCTAGGAATCACTATTGGTACCGACAGTGGAGCCTGCAATAAGCCTTTCGTCTACTCCTTTAATAATCCGCATTAGCACTTTCGTCAAGGCGTGTCGACTGTGTGGTAGGCATTCACCTGACCCGAGCGAGCACCTAATCAACGCTCTTCGTGTCGCGTAGCGATTGCGCTCATGTAAAGTTTCCAGAGCTGCGGTTTTATAACATTTAATTTTTTTAGCTGATTTCTCCAGTTCTTACAGGCGGCGATTTTGGAAGTTTGCGACCTTGCGAAATGGAAAATTGCTAAAGTCGAAACTTTTGCACTACTCGTTGGTTGCATGCGGATCAGTTCAAACGAAACGGGGAAAAGTTTTACAAACCGAGCGAAGTTCTGATGACTAGGGACACTTGGTCGAAAGACTTCGTGACGGCATCGTGCGCGATTAGTAATTGCGTTATATCAGTTGTCTTCAGTCACGGTAATTATCTGTTCGATCAATTACGCGTTGCATTCAACGCCTTTATTATTGATGTCTTTGGCACACAGTTGCGAAGATGTGATTTAGTTACAAAAAGACACCCTTAATCGATGTGAATCACAATCTTGCCTTGTGCATGTCTAGTTTTACTTAGTTCGAACGCTTTGCTAACATCTCGCAGTGAGAATGTCTCGGCAATAATAGGTGTCAGTTCTCCAGATGTTATTAGAGTGGCAAGGGCATCTAGGTCTTGAGAGCTGGGGTGTACAAAGACATAATTGCCGCCAACTTCTTTTGCTTTCAATTCCGCAATCGATGCTACCCTGGAAAAATCATGTAGTAGCGAGAGTCCAGCTAGGTAATCTTCACCACCATAAACGTCGAAAAATGCATCAACGTTCAATGATCCCAGTGCTTCAAGGTCATTTTTCAGTTCAGGACCGTAACGTACTGGTGTTGCCCCCATTTTTTCAATAAATGTATGGTTGCGCTTAGATGCGCTAGCGATGACATTCGCACCGAGCGCACGCGCTATTTGAATAGCAAAGCTACCGACACCGCCAGCGCCGCCACCAATGAAAACAGTTTCATTCTTTTGAACATTAATTGAGTGTACGAGTGCTTGATAGGCGGTTAGTCCCGCTAGCGGAACAGAGGCTGCTTGGTCGAAACTGATTCCCGAGGGCATCTGAGATAGAATTCGTGAAGGCACAGAAATCTTTTCGGCGAACGTACCTGTTTTTAAAAAGTCCAGGCGAGCATAACCGAATACTTTGTCGCCGGGGCGAAAGTCGGTTACGGCTGGTCCTACTGTTTCGACTATGCCTGCGAGATCCCAGCCTGGAATTATTGGGAAATACGAATAGAACAGCGAGTCTAAATATCCAGCCATAATTTTCCAATCGACCGGGTTGACGGCGGCTGCTTTTAATTTGACCAACACTGAATCTGGACCGATCTTTGGCTCTGGAAGTTCTCCAAATTTCAAGACGTCAGGTGTGCCGTATTCTTCATAAAATACTCCATACATGTAAAGTGCCCCCACGAGTGTGTATGTTTTACGTTTAACACTAACGCCGATTTCGCATTAGTATTCCCCACTAAAATAAAAGCCTGATGCGTGTTAAATTTGGGTCTATATCATTTTTATTGTAATTAAGACCGGAATAGATCTCAAAGTTTGAATTATGATATTTCGACGTTTTGTAACTTAATGATAAACTCAGATAGAAGTACAATTTTGTCAATAAGTTAATTAGTATGCTATTGTTATAGTTTAATAAGAAACTTGGTGAAGAAACCTAATAGCAAGTATTGCCATTTTATAACACGCTTTGCGCCACCCTCAATTGCGGGCGACAGTAAAAGCTATTTACCGAGCAATGCGCACCATAATGTGCCGAATTCGTTTCAGAATAAGACGTTTCAACAGTGTTTATCTCTGAGTGCATAATTGCGAATATTTGAGCGCAATTGGTAATTAAGCTGCATTTTGTATCTAGTGAGACAGCGTTTGCATGCTTGCTGAATATGAACTCGAATGTGGACCATAAGCCCCACTTAGGGTACGATTCTAGGAAGGTACCTTGGTAATAGCGAGTTTGCTTGAATGGGCTGTGTAGTGTCACAAAGCGTGTGGCCAGACAACGTTGCCTTGCTAGCGAATCTCTCACAACCGATGCATTGGCAGTGTTATGTTGGCTTTTAGACCGAATTGTATGTATCTATCAAAACCGAAGTTTTCCCTGAAGATATACTTTACAATCGGGAATTAAATGTGACTTTGTACAATAGCGTCATCTTTGAGGCCAAACCGATTTTGAGCACTTGGTTTCTCCCTGGCTTGATTGCGGGTGTTAGCTAAGATGTGATTTAAGTTTCTAGAAATATCTGCAGAAGTCGCACTTTGTTCTTCTGCTGCGGCAGCGATTTGTGTGATCATGTCGGCTACGCTTCCGACATTGTCCAGAATTTCCATTAATGCTTCGTCTGCCTTTAGTGACAGGGCTTCTGATTCAATTACTTTGGTTGTGAAGGAGTCAATTGAAGTAACCGCAGCGGCTGTCCCGGTCCGGATCGTTTTGATCTTTTGGGTGATTTCGGTGGCTGCTGATCGTGATCGTTCCGCAAGCTGCCTTACCTCATCGGCTACAACGGCGAATCCTCGTCCTGCGTTCCCTGCTCGTGCTGCTTCAATGGCAGCGTTTAGCGCCAAGAGATTGGTCTGTTCGGCGATGCTTTTAATCGACGACACAATCGAGTCTATTTCTTCTGACTGATGACCAAGGTCTGAGATAATTTGAGAAGTCTCTCGGACTCGTTGAGCCACTTCCCTCATGGCGATACTTGCGCTGTTGATTTGAGACTTGCTATGGTGGGTAATTTCTGTGGCCGAAGACGCGTTGCTGTTGGCTATCTGGGAGCTTGTGGCTATCTCAGCGACAGTAGCGCTCATTTCCTCAAGTGCCACGGCGATTGCCGACACCTTGTCGTTGATGGTACCTTCCTTTTGGAGTGTAAGGGCTTTTTGCGCGCGCTCGAGAGCTCGTTCCGAGGAAACATCAGACCAACATGCCATATAGCAAAGAAGTTCACCTTTTTTGTCGGGGTGCCAGATCGGAAAGGTTCGAGTCTGGAAGCATATTTCTTCTCCCATTATCTTGTCGACAACGTGGTTTGCATTTTCACCCGAGGACATTTGATTAAGGATCCGGCGAATTCTATTTGGATCTTTATGAAATTGGTGGATGGAGTTTCCCATTGCCGTGTTTAGGTCAGCGCCCGGCAGGGTTTTTTGAAGTTGCGAATGGTATTTATTCAGCGTTGCAATTGCTGAATTATTCATGTAGAAGATTTTGTTCTCAGGGGTGGTGTCGCACAACATTACTATGTTGTCCACAAGGTTTAGAACGGATTCTAGACGTGACGCCTTTAGGGCACTTTGATGATTTCCAAACATTTGTAGTATATCGACACTACTGAATGAGCGATTAAATCGTTTTAGCAGATTTGTGAAGTTTCAATTTGTGATTCCTTAGCGTTTTCTCAGGCTGCTGTGATTTGTGTAAGCTGTCCAGCTTGTTTGGTGTGCTTGCAAAAAATTGATAAGTTGGTTTTACCATTGACCTAGATGTTACGTGCGACCACTCGTTTTCAAGTCGGTGCAGATAGTAGTTACGAAGCTAGGCAAAACCGATTGTAGCGGGTCGATTTGACGTGTTTAATAGATGGGTAACTTGGTCAAGTGCCTTAGGCTTATTTATCGCTACTGACAGCTAGATAATAGTCAATTTGTCGCTAAGCAACGAATGAACAATATATTTGCGCACGCAAAAAAAGAGAATAAGTTATGCCCGGAGCTTGGTTTTTAGCTACCTTATTTCTGGAGCTGGAATAATTCGTATCTGAGTTTCGAAAATAAAACAACCACGATGGGCTTCTTGTTAGTTTTTTAGCATGGTAACGCGCCAAAGTTTGCGCGGGAGCTGACCCTCTTCGAATTCATGTATGTCTTCTATGGTGAAATGTTTTCCGACGCGATTGACAAGTTCGTTGTCGAAGAATTGAACAATGAAGCCACCATTCTCATATAGGTTTTCGCCTAGGTGTGTTCCTTGCCGGAAATGTGGATCTCCAATATGCCTTACCGTGTAAATGCACATTCCCCCGGGACGAAGGACTCTATACACTTGCGAAGCAAGCGCCTCAAGTTCTTTGGTGGTGAGTGCCATCGTAAATAACATATGCGCATAACATGCGTCGAATGTTTGATCCGCGAACTCAAGTGGTAATCGTACATCTTGTGCGAGGGTGGACAAGTGTTGTGAGAGGCCTTCGCCGGCTAGGTTTCGAATTTCGTTTAGCGCCTCATTTGCGAAGTCAACTGCTGTTACGTCGAACCCGGCACGGAGAAACGCAATGGTATCTCGACCTTGTCCCGCCCCCAGCTCCAGAATCTTGGTAAATCCAACTGTCGTAAAGCGACTAATCGCGTAAAAGCCCGCTTGACTCGCAGATGTGCCGTACATTTGTGGGTTTGTGGCAAATACGTTTTGCCAATGTGAGTGTTGCCCGTAAATCTTCCCCAAGGCGTCTTGATTGGGTTGAGCGGAGTTATTTAAGTCGCGTTGATTCATTTTACGTTCCTAGCTTTGCGGGAGGTTCTCTACGCGTGGTCTCGTGAATGCCAACGTTGGCTACTTCAATGTTAGCGAACTTGGCGATCATCGATTTTAGCTCCGGCGTCCTCAAAATACTTGCAATACGCTAAGAGCTAGCATTTAAGGGTTGGCTTTTATTGTTTTTCGTGACAAACTCACCGATGTGAAAAGCCGATTTAAACGCTGTGACTTGATTTGTTGACGATATGCGTTGCGGATTCGCCATGGCCTTACCAAGTAACGAAAAGCTGTCCGTAACTAACTCGGTAGGAGGGTTTCAATTCCAGAGGAAAACACGCCGTTTGGACACGTTACTACGAACGACGATTTAAAGTGAACTAGCCGCAGTCGTACCAGCATTTGTGGCGGCGCTGAAACTCTCTTTTTAGTGAGAATTCAAAACGTAGATCAGAGTTAATGTTGCAATCTCGCTACGTGGGTAGTGGTAGTCAGTTGTGGCTAGTGCATGAATCTAGAAGATAGAGTAGCGAGGATAAATCTGTCCTTTTCGCACAAGCGCCCTAAATCTCCTAAGCTCTCATTTGCACATAATGTCCTTAGGTGCGGCGTTGCAAAATTTATCATAAGGCGAGTTGTCCAATATGGGAGTGTGCATAGGACATGAGCTGCACTGGGATCGCTTTTAAGGTCAACGAACATAATGTTACGCTAAAGTGTGAGTATGCGTCGCTTCACTTTGATTTCAATGACTTTAGGTTTCTCCACTCTGATAGCAGCATGTGGTACGTCAACTCCGGTTTCCAACGGTATTGCCACGATGACACCATCAAGTGCTGAAACAGCTGTTACAAATGCAATAAAGGCCGCCTCTTCGGTTCGTATGGTGATAACTGTCGTGCAAAATGGGGTAAAATCTACCCAGACACTCGATGCCGCAAAGACTGGTGGTATTCGCACCCTTCAAGTCCCTGGTGGAACTGCAACGATTCTGGTATCGACTAAGGGTGCTTACCTGAAAGCACCGTCAACGGTTTTAAGTAACAATTTCGGTCTGAGTAAGACGGTTGCTGCTAAAGATTCCGGACAGTGGCTTTCTTTTCCTTCTGGGACTAGTGGGTACTATTCTTTGGCCAACGGAATAGGTATGGCAGCACTAGCTCAAGAAGTCGCACTTACTTCTGTAAAGCGCAAGACACACCCCCAGATAAACGGCCAAGCGGTGACAACCTTAGAGGGATCTAGCCCAAGTGGTGTTTTGGACCTATATATTCCTGACTCAGGACAGTTGTTGCCTTTAGCAGGGTCCATCAATGTAAAGGGTTCAGTGGTAACATTTGCATTTTCACGATGGGGCGAGACAGTCAATTTGGCCCCTCCTGCTAACTCGCACCCGTTTGCTCTGTCATCGACCCCCCCGGCTGCTAGCAACAACACCTCAAGCGCGGCTGGGTAGCAATCGAAGTGTCTTGAAAGAGGTGGGACACGACCTGTCTCGAGTATGTCGATGTTGTGGTACAAGGTGTCGCTTGAACATCTGCCCCCGCCGCCTTTCTCAGAGTGTTATGTCTAGTTCCAGCTGTTCTAAGTCCAAAACCTCTGTCGTTTTAAAGCTGATAGTTTGGGTAGCGCGAATTAGGTCGTCTCTCGCTAACTCAACCTGTGCCACAGTTGCAGAATCTGCCTTGATGATTAACTCCGATACAGGAGCCTTCATCGACACCTTTGCTTCGGTTTTTACTCGTCGTACTCGCGAGAGAATTTGGTAAACAATACCAAGATCCAAACTTTGGTCGTTTTGCTTGACTTCAGTTGCGCTGTCAGATAGCTTTTTAGACCATGATGACGTTAGGTCTTGGATCGCCGTCGAATTTGGCCACGGGGCATTATGCACTGACTCAGGCTGAAACCACGACCAAACTTCCTCTGTTGCATAGGGCAAATATGGCGCTAGCATGCTCATGATTACTTCGATAGCTGATAGAAGTGTAACCCGCGCGGAAAGTACTTCGCGATATGAAAATGCCCTATCGCCTTCATCGGTGCCATACCCACGAAGCTTTACGAGCTCGATGTAGTTGTCGCAAAAAGACCAAAAGAACGACTCAATATTTTCTAAAGCCCGCGCATAGTCGTATTGGTCAAGCGCCTTGGTCGCCTGGTTGATGACAACGGTGAGATGGTCGAGCAATCCTTGATCTAGCGCACAGATTACCAGATCATCGCCAGCAATCTTGGGAGGAAGTGGCCCTGTGGCGATTGATATGGCGAATTTTGAGGCATTTAGAATTTTAATTGCCAGCCGACGACCCATTTTCATAGTGTTTTCGTCTATGGCTGTATCTACCCCAGGCCGACCATTGGCTGCCCAGTAGCGGATAGCGTCTGCTCCATGTAGTTCAAGCAACGGCATCGGCGTAACGACGTTACCTTTAGATTTAGACATTTTTTTGCGGTCAGGGTCGAGTACAAAACCCGATATAACAGTGTTTTTCCACGGAAGCACGCCTTCGGATATTTCAGATCGTAGAACGGTATAAAAGAGCCACGTCCTAATAATGTCATGTGCTTGCGGCCTCAGATCCATTGGGAATAGCCGCGAAAAAAGTTTCCCATCACTTTCCCATCCGCATGCTATTTGCGGGGTTAGTGAAGAAGTGGCCCAGGTGTCCATGACATCTGGATCCCCCATAAAACCGCCGGGTTGATCACGTTGGTCATTGTTGAATCCCGAGGGAGTGTCTTGGAATGGGTCAATTGGCAAGTGCTCTTCGTCGGGGAAAATTGGGGCGGTTCGATCGATATTGCCGGCTTCATCAATTCGATACCAAACGGGGATTGGAATACCGAAATACCGCTGGCGAGAAATATTCCAGTCAGAGGTCAGGCCATTTATCCAGTTTTCGTAACGGACCTTCATGTGGGTTGGGTTCCAGTGCAGTTGGTTTCCAAGCTCAATTAGTCGCTCTCGATATTCCATGGTCTTGATGTACCATTGCCACGAAGTAACGACCTCAAGTGGTTTGTCGCCTTTTTCATAGTATTTAACTGAGTGTTGAATTTTTCTTGGTGCAGCGCTGAATAGTCCTTTTGACTCTAGAAGTTCTCCTATGAGCAACCTTGCTTGACGCGTGGTTTTGCCAGTTACGGCTTCGTAATTGCTCTGCGCCTCGACGGGGTCGTTACTTTGAAATCTTTCAGATTCAAAATCAACAGGGAGCATGCGCCCATTACGGCCAATTGTAGGGCGTAATTCAAGAGAAAGTTCTTTCCACCAGGTAACGTCGGTCAAGTCGCCAAAAGTGCAGACCATCGCGATTCCGGATCCTTTTTCCATTTCGGCTAATGGGTGTGCGAGAATAGGTACCTCAATGTTAAATAAAGGAGTGATGGCGGTGGAGTTGAATATTGCTTGGTAACGCAAGTCGTTCGGATTTGCTACTAGCGCCACACACGAAGCGAGGAGTTCGGGTCGGGTTGTCTGAATTTCAATCGGTTCACTGGTTTGCTTGTGAGTGAAACGAACCGAATAAAAAGTACCTTCTTCGTCTTTGTCCTCTAGCTCAGCTTGCGAGACTGCACTTTGAAAGTCAACGTCCCAAAGTGTTGGTGATTCGGCGAGATAGAGCTTGCCTTGTTTGAAAAGACGTAAAAAGCTGAGTTGCGAAATGCGTCGCGCATTTTCACCAATTGTAGTGTAGGTCCGTGTCCAATCTACAGACAAGCCCAAAGCGCGCCATAAACGCTCGAAAGCAAGTTCGTCTTCGAGTGTGAGAACCTGGCAGGACTCGACGAAATTTGCGCGCGATATTGCTTGGTACCTTGCTTTTGGATCTGTTGGTTGTCTGGGCGTAAATGCTGGGTCATAGGCGATCGACGGATCGCAGGTGATTCCGAAGTAATTTTGAACGCGGCGCTCTGTAGGTAGTCCATTGTCATCCCATCCCATCGGATAAAAGACGTTGAAGCCAGCCATCCTTTTGTATCTAGCAATGATATCGGTATGGGTATACGAGAGCACATGTCCTGCATGTAGCGATCCAGAAACCGTAGGAGGGGGCGTGTCAATTGAATATATCGGGCGCAATTCGTCGCTGGAATTGAACGTATACGTGCGATTCTCTTCCCATTTTTTGCTCCACTTGGCTTCAATTCCTTCAAGTGTTGGTTTTTCTGGGACTAAAAAAGTCATTTCTGCCTTTACTATACCTTTGTGGTTCACTTACACAACAGTGCAACGGGTCAAATTGAAGAGCTTAAACCGATTCGCGACGGAGTCGTCACTATGTACGTATGCGGCCCGACGGTCTACGACGTGCCACACATTGGTCATGGGCGCTTTGTGCTCGTGTTTGACATTCTACGGCGTTACTTAGAGCATCAGGGCTACAAGGTCGTACACGTTTCTAATATTACAGATATAGACGACAAGATCTTGACTCGAGCGGTGAGAGAAAATTTGCAACCTAGCGAAATTGCCTCAAAATATGAAGCCGTTTGGTGGGAAACCTTGGAAATGCTTAACGTTTTACGACCAACTTCGGTACCACATGCGACACAATATATCGATGAGATGCTTGGGCTGATTCAAGAACTAGTGCGTAGGGAAATGGCATACGTTAGCGTCGACGGTGTTTACTTCGATATCGCTAAAGTATCTGACTACGGATTACTTGCTCATCAGACCCTTGACAGTCTGCGCGCAGGAGCTCGTATTGAGCTCAATGAAAACAAGCGTTCACCGCTGGATTTTGTTCTTTGGAAAATTACACACAACGAGCGCTGGACATGGAATTCACCGTATGGTAGAGGACGTCCGGGCTGGCACACAGAATGTGTGGTGATGGCTCAAGACTTACTTGGTGAGAGCTTCGATATACATGGGGGTGGGGCAGATTTGGCGTTTCCCCATCATGAAAATGAACGTGCACAAGCTATCAGCCTCGGACATAATTTCGCCTCGATTTGGGTACACAACGGGTTTATCGTAACCGGCGGAGAAAAGATGTCAAAGTCTCTTGAAAACTACGTTACACTGCCTGAACTCGTTGGAGGAAGCGATCCTCGGTCGTACCGTTTGTTAGTTTTGCAGGCTCATTATCGTTCGCCGCTTGAGGTCAATGGTGCACTGATCCTTGATGCGGCCAGAGCACTAATGCGCATTGACTCGGCAATTGAGCGTTATCGCCGATTTGCTAATCAGGTTTCATATACCCCGCAACCAAATAACGCAATGATCGAAGCCTTTTCCAAGCATATGGACAACGATTTGGATACTCCAAGTGCAACTGCTGGGATATTTGCCGCTATTTCACGAATGAACGGGCTGTTTGATGTTGGCGAAGTGGATCAAGGGTTAGCTATTGGGTGCGGGATTGTGGAATTGGTGAGTGTTTTAGGACTAGCGGGTATTACAGATGATCTCACCATCCCTAGTGAGGTAACTGAACTTTTCCAGAAACGCGAGTTGGCCCGTCTAAAAAAAGATTTTCAAACTTCCGATGAACTTCGCAAGGAACTGCTATTACGCGGATGGGTCGTTGAGGACGCGAAAAGCGGAGGTATTCTAAAACCACTTCGAGAAGTTTGAGGAGTCAGCCAACTACTGTCACTTCCACAAGTGCATGTTGTATCGGTTATACAATCGAAAAACAAGCTGTGCTTGTTTTTCAAGATCGGCAAGCGAATGTGTTCTCCCAGAATCTTCTTTTACGCTTAGGCGATTCCAATTAAAACGACTAAGACATTTGTGTGTTTTGCGAGCATTGATTCAAGCATGCAAAGCTCATTGACAGGTGATAACATCACGTTAGGTGCCAATGCGAAAGCGGGGTAGAGCGTGTCAGATTTTTCACTTTCACTAAACGAGGATCAAACCTCGATCAAAAAATGGGTACACGACTTTGCAGAGACAGTCGTTCGACCAGTCGCCCACGAATATGACGAGCGAGAAGAAACGCCTTGGCCGGTGATCGAGGAAGCCGCCAAAGTGGGACTTTATTCCTTTGATTTCATTGCAAACTGCTATCAAGATAAGACTGGGCTTATGCTTGCATTGGTCAATGAGGAGTTGTCTTGGGGTGACGCCGGAATTGCCTTGTCGATTTTTGGATCGACGCTTGCAGTGGCTGGTATTGTGGCGAACGGTACACCTGAGCAAGTAGCTGAATGGGTGCCACAGTGCTTTGGTACCGTGACGAAACCGAAGCTCGCGGCATTTGCCGTGACTGAACCGGATGCCGGGTCAGACGTCTCCTCGTTACGAACGCTTGCCACTTATGACCAGGCCACAGACACCTGGACCATAAATGGAACCAAGACTTGGATCACCAACGGTGGGATCGCTGATATTCATGTCGTTGTGGCAACAGTAGATCCATCCTTGGGTGCAAGAGGACAAGCCTCGTTTGTTATTCCCCCTAATACACCCGGTCTTGCCATGGGCCAGAAGTTTAAGAAAATGGGTATCCGAGCTTCACACACCGCCGAAGTAATACTAAATGATGTAAAGATTTCAGGCAATATGTTGCTGGGCGGCAAGGATCGACTTGACGAAAGGCTTGCGTTGGCGAAGGAAGGAAAGCGTGCTTCGAGCCAGGCTGCCATGGCGACCTTTGAAGCATCGCGACCAACAGTTGCGGCACAAGCTGTAGGAATAGCTCGTGCCGCATATGAGTACTCTTTGGAATACGCTAAGCACAGAAAACAATTTGGCAAGGCAATTATTGAAAACCAAGCCATTTCTTTTAAGCTTGCCGATATGGCAATGCGTATAGACGCAGCTCGCCTTTTAGTTCATCGAGCGGCCTGGATGGCCGGCAATCATGTGCCTTTTGGAGCTGGGGAAGGCTCAATGTCGAAAGCGTTTGCTGGAGAAACTGCAGTCTGGGTAACTGATAATGCTATTCAAATTCTGGGTGGCTATGGGTATGTCCGTGAATGTCCGTTAGAAAGATGGCACCGTGATGCGAAGATATATACCATTTTTGAAGGCACCAGCGAAATTCAGCGTCTAATTATTGCCAGGGCAATTTCAGGAATGCGAATTAATTGACAAATGTTTCCAGGTGTAGATCCTGAACGTATTGATGAAGGTCGACCCAGTGTGAAAGTTGTCTAAAACTCGTATGTGCCAGGGCAATCGACCAAAAATAATCGGCGGTCAAAACTAAGTTCGTTTCTAAAATACCTCTCGTTCGACGATTATTAGAAGTTTGCTAAGCTATCCCAAATGTCATTAAGAGGTCTTCGTGGAGCAACTACTGTGGAAGTCGACACCCGGGAAGCGATATTAGCTCGTACAAAAGAACTGCTCGCAGAGATGTTCGCGAGAAATCAAGTCGACAAGGAACATTTAGTTAGCATATTGTTTACAGCTACTGCTGATATTCATGGTGCGTTTCCAGCGGCTGCGGCACGCGAAATGGGTCTTGGAGACGTACCGCTTATGTGTGCCCAAGAGCTAGAAATAATTAATGGTACTCCACAATGCATAAGAGTTTTAGCTCATATCGAGACCCTAAAAAGTCGACAGGAACTACGACACGTGTATCTTTGGGGCGCAAAGGATCTCCGCGACGATCTCCCGGAATAACTACGCCAGGTGACGACTGCTTGTCAGATACGTTGTGACGTGAAGCTTTCTAGTGATTGCTTTTTTGAATTTTCTAGGACGCAGTACATCTTGAGACTTCAATGTTTGAACTTGTATCATGGAAAGCGAGTTTTGTGGTTGCCCCAGAAATACACGTGACTATGGGTAGCTTGGTCATGGCGGATACTAGGTGCGCGTTTGGTGTTAAAAAAATCCAGCTGCAATTTGTGCGTTAAGTATCTATGCACTGAACCTCTATTTGCTAGTTTGGTGCTATGAATTCGAACAATCTGTTGGTTGAGGTTCGCGAGAAGACGCTTTGGCTTAGTCTCAATCGTCCAGAGAGGCTGAACTCTTTGACTCTTGAAATGCTGTCTAACTTGCGCTTGGCACTCGTTGAATTCAAATCTGACCCAGCTGTTTCATCAATTGTAATTCGTGGGATTGGTCCGAAAGCATTCTGTTCTGGAATGGATCTTTCAAGTTCCAAGGGCGATGAGAGTGTTTTCGATTCCCCCCATGGGCTACCGGTCCTGGGTGAATTGTTTGTGGATATGTGGGGTTATCCAAAACCAATCGTTGCCATGGTGCACGGCTTTGCTTTAGCTGGAGGTTTCGGTTTAGCTTCAGCTTGTGATCTTGTCATCTGTAGTAACGACGCCGTGTTTGGGACTCCCGAGGTCAATGTGGGTTTGTGGCCATATGTCATATCGGTGCCGTTATTACGGGTTCTAAAGCCGAGAATGCTTTTGGATCTGATGATGACAGGAAGAACTATTAATGCGAAACAAGCTTTGGAACTCGATATTGTGAATGAAGTTGTTGAATTAGACGAGCTTGAAGGCGCAGTTCTGGATAAGCTCAACGTCTTAAATTCTAAGTCAACGGCGGTTCTTGGACATGGAAAACAAGCTTTTTATGAGTCTTTAGATATGTCTTCTACCGATTCTTTGAAGTATTTATCTGATCGACTTCAAAGAGCTTTACTGTTGGAGGATTTTCAAGAGGGTCGGAAAGCCTTTGCTGAGAAAAGACCACCTGAGTGGAAGAATTGCTGACGTGGATTGATAAACGTTGCGCAAGGGGGGATAAGCTCCACGTTCTCAATCTGTCAATACAGTCGCATGTTCTCTATGCAATTGGGCGTGAAGCAAAATTCCATATTAGATTCACTATGTCGATAAGCTTAAGATTTATCAATCGTTTAGTAAAGTCAAGCTAGTACACAAGGAGTATTTTTGGATAAGGTTGCGTTAATTACAGGTATTACGGGTCAAGACGGGTCCTATCTTGCAGAGTTCTTGCTTGAACAGGGATACCGCGTCATCGGAATGACAAGAAGATCGTCGACGGTCAACTTTGAACGAATCCACGCAATTCAAGATTCTATCGAACTTGTGTCGGGTGACTTACTGGACCAAACCTCGTTGATATCGGTTATTCGAGAAACAAAGCCAAGTGAGATCTATAATTTGGCTGCGCAGTCCTTCGTCCAAACATCTTTTAACCAAGCAGTGCTGACTGGAGAGACTACAGCTCTTGGTGTGACAAGACTTCTTGATGCCATGCGCGAAGCGGCTCCCGAAGCGCGATATTATCAAGCCTCATCCTCAGAGATGTTTGGCAAGGTCCAAGAGGTACCTCAGCGCGAGTCAACGCCTTTTTATCCGCGTTCGCCTTACGGAGTGGCAAAGGTTTATGGACACTGGTTGACGGTCAACTATCGAGAGAGTTACAATCTCCATGCCAGCTCTGGGATATTGTTCAACCATGAGTCACCAAGACGAGGACTTGAATTTGTAACTCGTAAGATTTCATATGCTGCAGCTATGATAAAGCTCGGTTTTGCGAAAGAGCTTCGCTTGGGAAATCTCGACGCTCAACGCGACTGGGGTTATGCCAAGGATTATGTCAAAGCCATGTGGCTCATGCTGCAACAAGATGAACCAGGCGATTTTGTAATCGCAACCGGTGATACTCATCCGGTACGGGACTTTGCACGCTTAGCGTTTGAGGCAGTCGACTTAAATTATCAAGATTATGTTGTTGTGGATGAGCGATTTATGCGACCCGCAGAAGTCGATCTTTTGGTGGGCGATCCAAGTAGGGCAGAAAATGTCTTGGGCTGGCGACGAGATCTTGATTTTCCTGGTTTGGTTCAAATGATGGTTGAAAGCGACGTTAAATTAATTAAACGGTTGCACGCATAATTTATAAGACGGCAATAAATGGCCAAAAATCAAGATAGCGCCTTGGATACGGTTGCGGTATTGGAGCATGTAAGGGTAAACCTTGCCGGGTTCCCCGCGCTTCTTGATTTGTCACTGGAGATAAAAAGTGGCGAATTGACCTACATTTCGGGTCCCAATGGTGCGGGGAAAACTACTTTGCTGAGAGTTATCGCCGGATTAGTGCGAATAGACAGTGGCGAAGCGCAGGTTTTAAAGGATGCGTTGGCAGG
>JAJYGT010000070.1 GCA_021785005.1 Actinomycetes bacterium | reverse complement strand
TTCTTGGAGATGGATTTTCTACGTCAATGTTCCCGTAGGCATTGTCGCGTTGATTGTTACTTCGCTTGTATTAAAGCTCCCAGTAAACCACATTAAGCACAAGATTGACTTTTCAGGTTCGATACTTATATCGGCCGCAGTTACTGCGGCGCTTCTTGTCACTGTGTGGGGTGGTCAAACGTACGCTTTTTCCTCGCCGGAGATAATTGGGCTAATTGCAACCACGATTGTTTTGGTGTTAGCTTTTATATACCGGGAGACAAAAGCGTCAGAGCCAATATTGCCATTGGCATTGTTTAAAAATAGAGTTTTTTCAGTGGCATCTGGAATTGGCTTTTTAGCTGGCTTCGCTCTCTTTGGCGCGGTAATATTCTTGCCTGAGTATATGCAAATCGTGCGAGGCGTGTCTCCAACGGTATCTGGCTTGATGTTAATTCCGTTTACATTTGGGATAGTGGTTGCCTCCGTAGTTTCTGGGCAGATCATCTCTCGATTAGGCAAATATAAGATTTTCCCAATCATCGGCACATTTTTGCTGACAGTCGGTTTTTATTTGCTGAGTCTCTTCAAGGTGCATACAAGTTACGCATTTGAGAGTCTATTTATGGCGGTAGGAGGGATAGGTCTTGGACTGTCGATGCAGGTAATCGTATTGGCAACTCAAAATGCGGTTGAGTTCAAAGATATGGGTACAGCTACCTCTGCGGTAACATTTTTTAGAACGATGGGCGGTGCGATCGGAACCTCGTTCTTTGGAAATATTTTGGTAAATCGAGTTCACTTCAATCTCGGTCGGTTGATGCCTCGCGGAACATCGGTCTCAACGAGCACAATTACCTCGTCGATTTCTGGGACCCCAGCTCAACTGAGTAAATTACCGCCAGCGATACATTCGGTGATAATTGAATCTTTTGTAAGGAGCCTTCATGTGGTGTTTTTGTGGGCAATCCCATTTGCTGCGATCGCGTTTTTATTGTCATTGATTTTGCCAGAGCATCCCCTGAGGTCTTCATCGCGATTGAGTACTGGAGAAACAGGGAGCAACAAGAGTGATTATACGGACGAACAAAGCCCTCCTATTTTTGCGGAATGAAATTTTTGTAAATATTGTGCATGTTGAAAACCGGTGTTTTTGTTGAGACGCAAAACCAAATGTGATGGATGGAATAGGTCGTTACCGACAATAAGCGTGGGCATTTGGGCGGGAAATACGTCTAGGTGTTTAAAGTATCGCATTCCCCGGTTTGGTTTGTCATATTGCTTTCAAGATAGGCATGGCGAGCTACCCAGAAAGACTCATTTGAAAGAAAACACCCAGATGTCTTGCATCTAGATCGCGTTGCGGAAGAAGTTATGAGTATTAGAAACCACGAAAGAAATGTTCCCGAAAGCGACGCTGGTAATCAATTTGGTCATAAAAAGCAAAAAAAGAAGACTTTTAGCGCCCTAAAGGTTCGGAATTTTCGTTTATATTTTATTGGTCAAATTATATCTAATTCCGGTACTTGGATGCAGATGATAGCTCAGTCTTGGTTAGTTTTAACTATCACCAAGTCGGGTGTAATTTTGGGCCTAGTTTCTGCTGCCCAATTTGCGCCAATACTGTTTTTTTCACCGCTCGCCGGAGTTTTTGTGGATCGATCTGACAAGCGGCGCTTGCTTGTAATAACCCAATCGCTGTTTGCGTTGCTGGCATTGATACTAGGTGTTGCGGTAGCAACACATTCTGTGAGACTTTGGATGGTGTTTTTTATTGCAGTACTTATGGGTTTCGTTAACGCATTTGATACCCCAGCGCGACAGAGCTTTGTCATTGAGATGGTAGGTCCCAGCGAGGTATCTAACGCGGTAAGCCTCAATGCGGTAGTTATGAATTCAGCTCGTGTAATTGGACCTTCAATTGCCGGCGCCATAATTGTCAATTTCGGATTGTCTCTTAATTTTTTCTTGAATTCAGTCAGTTTTTTGGCAGTGATAAGCACTCTTGTGATGCTTCGACGATCAGAATTGATGCCTGCTGTGCCCGCGGTCGTAAAGAAGGGCCAGTTGCGTGAAGGCTTCCGATACGTGCGACAAACTTCTGAATTATTAATTCCGCTTCTCATGATGTTTATTGTTGGAACAGTCGCCTATGAATTTCAAGTTTCACTACCGCTATTTACGACTAAGACTTTCCATTTGGGTGCCAGCTCCTATGCAAATATGACGGCCGCCTTAGGCATAGGTGCTGTTGTTGGAGGTCTAATCGTGGCTAAGGTTTCCAAACCATCTATGAAATTGTTGGTTTTTGCCAGCTTGGCGTTCGGCCTCGCAATGATAGCAACCGCGAGTATGCCAACATTTTTTTCGGCATTAGCTTTAATTGCTGTGACCGGAGCGTTTTCAATATTATTTTTGTCGACTGCAAATTCACTTTTGCAGCTAAGTGCAAAGCCAGAACTTCGTGGTCGGGTGATGGCACTATATACGGTTGCGTTTTTGGGTACAACTCCTTTTGGTGCACCGTTGGTTGGTGTTATTGCACAGGCCTATGGGGGAAGAGCGGCGTTGGCAGTTGGCGGCCTGGCGACGCTTGGCGCCGGCCTTCTCGGGGCGGCGTTTATTTTGCGAAAAAGATACCTTGACAACGCGCGTGGACCTGCTGCTAGCCATGTAGCGCTTGGATGATTCAATATGAGACACTAGCATACATAGATCGGCACGAAGGTGTTGGTTGTGGTTTACGCAAAGCAAAGACATAAAGTATTAGTGCATTATGTTGGTAAATACTTGGGAGCTAAGAGAATATTGGGAACCAATCTCCAAAAAGCCGGACTGACTCTTCAGCGCGTGGTTTGGTCACGGCGCGCCACAAGTTGGGACGAAATGTCAAATCCCGGATTAGATCGAGTAGTGGGTGAAGTACTACGACTTGTCGGAGATAGGCCGGATGCAAATGCACTTGATCTTGGTTGCGGATCGGGCCAGCTTTCGATCCCCCTTGCGAGTCAAGTCAAGTCAGTCGTGGCATTAGATATTGCCCCAAAAATGATTGAACTGTTGCGATCAAAACTTGAAACTGGTGGCATAACAAACGTAACCGCGGCAGTGGGTTCGGTACAACAGTATGGGATCGTGAATGGTTCCGTAGATCTTGTTTGCTCGAATTACGTGTTGCATCATCTAAGTGATAACGAAAAGCTTCGGTTTGTCAAGGATTGTTTTGAATGGCTTGTCCCAGGTGGGGAGCTAATTTTTGGTGACATGATGTTCGGACGGGGATCAACGGCAGATGATCGCGCCGTAATTGCCGACAAGGTGAAAATATTGATGAAAAAAGGAATTGGCGGCTATTGGCGTATTGCAAAAAATGGTGTCCGTTACCTCTTTAGATTCCAAGAAAAGCCAATAAGTCTTGCAGCTTGGGTGGATATGCTAAAGAAGGTAGGATTCGTTGAGATAAATACTCAACGGGTTATCGCCGAGGCGGGCGTAATATGCGCCAAGAAGCCGCAGTAGATTCGTTAGTTTTTACGAACCGTAAGTCATTGATTACCGACAGGTTACCCATGGCTTACAATATTGTTGCAAGAATTTGAATTTTTGCAACAATAACTTCAATAGTGGCAATGATGTAGCCGCATTGATGGTTGTTAATTATTAGCTTGTATGGTGACTCTCGTGCAAAGCCGAGGTGGAGCAACTTTTACGTTGAATCGTCACAGGGTCACAGATATAGAAACTTAGCGTTGGAGGTGAGGTCATGAGTAAAAGCGAACCCCCGAGTACGTATCCATATTGGAAACCCGTGACATCGCCGCTTGGCGCACAACGCTTGGATCACTAGTTTAGTAAGCAATCTGATTGCGAATTGCGTTTGCGTTCAAAGTGGTGTCGTCACACTGACTTCTCAGGAATGAGGTGACACCGTGCCCTACAAAGTTTCTATCACGCCACCCACCCGTATATCGCGGATACGTGCCTCAAGGGCAAGACGTATATTGGCAATTTCCGAAATTCGATCAGCCATAATTCCATTGAGTGGCCTCATTGGAATTCGAGTTTCTAATCAGGCCGGGGGAGATATTGGAATTTTATCCGATATCGTTGTTCGTTGGTCTGCCGAGATCGACTATCCCCCCTTGACAGGTCTCGTGGTACGCGTTGGTAGGCGACGTGCGTTCGTAAGTATCGAAAAAATTGACGTATTCGAGAAGCACCGCATTTCATTAAACAGTGCTCGAGTTGACCTCCGTGATTTCAAAAAGAGGAACGGGGAGGTACTCTTAGGCAAAGATATTCTAGATCATCAGCTGGTTGACATAGAAGGTATTCAGGTAATTCGAGCAAGTGAGCTCTACATCGCCAAGGCTCTTGGAAAGTTACGCCTTGTCGGAGTCGAAGTGGGAACTAATGCGTTAGTCCGGCGGCTGGGACCTCGGGTATTTCGGGCGCAGGCAAATCCTATCAAAGTTATTGATTGGTCAGACGTAGCTGCGTTCGATGAAAGCAGCGGTACCATGAAGTTGCGTGCGGCACGAGCAAACGGTGGAATAAAGCGACTTAGACCTGCGGAATTAGCAGATCTATTGGAAGATCTGGATCGTCAGGAAAGAAGCGGGTTGATAGACGCTCTGGGCGTCGAAGCAGTCGCAGATGCACTTGAAGAGATGGAGCCCGAACAACTGGAATCTTTCATACGTGCCACCGAGCCAGAAATAGCGGCTGGTCTAGTGGCAAATATGGAACCAGATGAAGCTGCTGATGTACTTAGGGATCTAGACGAGGGGGAACGAGATCGACTTTTAGATTTGTTGGATCCTCACGTTGCTGCGGATCTGAAAGAACTTATCTCATTTCCAAAAGATTCGGCGGGCGGTATTATGACCTCTATTCTGGTGGAAGTTCAAGAGGACAGGCCGATTCACGAAGTTATTGAAGAGCTGCGTAGTCTTTCTGACCATCGAACTGATCTCGATGGCGTTGTGGTTATCGACAACGATGGCCACTTCCAAGGTGATATTTCGGTGTTTGATATTCTTGTTTCTTTGGAACAGAATCATTCGATTGGCTCGCTTTTAGGTGAGTCTAAGCAAGTTTTTGTTGGACCGCTAGAAGGGCTAGAGCAAATAGCTGAACGCCTAATCGAGACACGGAGGTCGTCCGTAGTAGTTGTGAAGGATTCGACAGCAATTGGTAGAATCCTTGCCGATGACATAATCGACGCGATTGTACCAACCAGGCAACGGGGACGCTTCCCGCGGTTGCTATCGTGATCATTGACCAATCTATGGTCTCTGGAAACTTCATAAACTTCAATATTTTATTCGTATAGCAAGTAACGTTATCGTCGCATGTTCGGTTTTGGATGGGTGACAGGCTCTTCTGGTTGGGAATAGTTCTAAATGAAAGATTCGGGTAGCACCGATTTATCGACCACAAAAGTAAAATATGGATTTTTAGCGTATCTGGCTGCCGCGGGTCCCGGGTTAGTTGCTGCTAACGCTGGAAATGACGCAGGTGGGGTAGCAACGTATGCCTCTGCGGGTTCACAATTTGGTTATCGGACTCTGTTTTTCATGGTTCTTGTCACGGTTGGACTCGTCGTGATGCAAGAGATGGCAGCTAGGTTAGGTGCTTTTTCCGGTAAAGGCCTGGGCTCACTTATCCGGGAGGAGTTCTCAGTACGCTTCACAGCGTTGGCGCTGGTATCGTTGCTTATTACCAATCTTGGACTTGTGGTGTCTGAGTTCGCGGGTATTGGAGCCTCGCTTGGCATTTTTGGCGTATCTCGTTACATTTCAGTGCCAATCGCAGCAGTGGTGATATGGAGCCTGGTAATGCTTGGCTCGTATAAGTACGCTGAGAGAGTTTTTTTAGTTCTGTCCCTGGCCTTTTTTGCGTATCCAATTGCAGCACTATTTGGTCATCCAAATTTTAAAGAGATTGCGTCAAATTTGGTGATCCCTCATTTTATTGCCTCAAGGGCGTATATTTATTTGGCAGTTGGACTTATCGGTACCACTATTTCACCATATATGCAACTTTACGGAGCCTCTGGCGTGGTGGATCGGGGGATTGGACCCGATGAATATCCTCTAGAGCGCGTCGACGCAGTCGGTGGCGCTATTTTTGCAAACATTATTTCGATGTTTATGATTATTGCTACGGGTGCCGCCATCGGGGGATCAGGTCCGCTGGCGAGTGCATCTCAAGCAGCTCTTGCTCTAAAGCCAGTGGCCGGACCTGCAGCGGTTTACCTATTTGCGGCAGGACTTCTTGGGGCATCGGCACTTGCAGCTGCGGTAGTTCCTCTCTCTTCTTCTTATGCCTTAGCCGAGGCAGCAGGCTTTGAGCGTTCGGTTTCACGTTCGTTTAAAGACGCCCCGGTTTTCTTAGGCCTTTTTACGTTTCAGATAATAGTTGGCGCTGTGATATCCCTAGTGCCGGTCAACTTAATTGTAATGCTTGTTTTTTCCCAAGTCTTACAAGGAATTATTGCCCCTATTATCTTGGTGTTTATTTTGATTTTGGCCAACAAATCATCAGTGCTTGGAGCGGCTCGAAATGGACCAATCTTTAAAGTGGTAGCGACGGTAGTTGTAGTAGGCGTGTCAGCGATGTCGATATTGCTTTTAGTTCAGACTGTGTTGGGGTGGTTCCACATTGGCGGATAACGGTCGAAAACTAAAAATTGCGTTTTGCGTTTATCGAGGTAATCCATATTCTGGTGGGCAAGGAGTTTATACTAAACATCTGACAGAAGCGCTAACCGATCTGGGTCATAGTGTAACAGTATTTTCGGGACCTCCCTATCCGGAGCTAGATGGGCGTGTTGAGCTGGTAAAGGTTCCCTCACTTGAACTTTATCGCGACCCTGACCCGTTTAGAGTCCCAAAACTTAGCGAATTTCGCACGATATTTGATCTAATTGAGTTTGGGTTGATGTCGACCGGAGCATTTCCAGAACCACGAGTATTTGGGTACCGAGCTCGTCGGCTTTTAAGGCCGAGGATGCTTCAGTTTGATGTTTTGCATGATAATCAGAGCTTAAGTTGGTCTATCGTGAAATTGCAAAGTCAAGGATTGCCCACGGTCGCGTCCATACATCATCCCATTACGGTGGATCGCGAATTAGAGTTTGCCGCCGCTAAAAACGTAAAGGCTCGAATCGGCATTTTTCGTTTTTACAGTTTTGTCGGTTTTCAAAAAAAAGTTGCTCGACGAATTCCTTTGATACTCACGGTGTCCGAGGTTTCCAAGGTCGATATGGTGGCATCCATGAAGATCGATCCAGAACGGGTAAAGGTGGTCCCGATAGCTGTAGATACCACGGTTTTTCGTCCGATCGATACAATTACACGCGAGAAGCATCAAATCGTAACCACGGCCAGCGCAGACGTCGCCCTGAAAGGCCTAATTTACTTGGTGGCCGCAGTGGCAGAACTAATTGACGAGTTCCCAACGGTGACCCTAGTAATAATTGGCGCAAAACGAGAAAACAGTGATGTGCAGCAGTTGGTAAAAAAGATGCGTCTTGAGGACAGGATATTTTTCTTAGGTAAAGTGTCACAGACCGAAATAGTAGAGCAGTATGCAAGAGCGACTGTTGCATGTGTGCCAAGTGTCTACGAGGGGTTTTCATTACCCGCAATAGAAGCTATGGCTTGTGGCACACCGTTGGTAGTTACCGACGGAGGCGCACTGCCTGAAGTCGTTGGGCAAGACCAAACAGCCGCGCTTATTGCACGCGCTAAAGACGGAAGTAGTTTAGCGAGTGCGATTGCAACTATTTTCCGTGACGAGAAGTTAGCTCGTTCGCTTTCGCATCATGCGAGGTTACGTGTTTTGTCCAATTATTCGTGGAGAAGCACCGCACTAGCTACGGTGGAGTGTTATTACAAGGTGATTGATCCGACCGGTTTGGGTTACGACGAACAAGTTGCCCAAGACGATTTTCAAGAGCCACAAGCCTACAAAGCATCGTCGTGAACAGTTTTGATTTCGCGAAGTTCGGTGATATGCGTCAAAAGATCGTGCTTGATCTAGGAGCGGGATCAGGTAGACACAGCGTTGAAGCGCTATTGGCTGGAGCGGTTGTTATTGCGTTTGAGCTAGATGTTATGGCGCTTACAGAGCTTAAAGAAAACGTGATGACAGCTGCAGACTACGTTGGGCAAGACCGGAGTGAAATCTTAGGAAGGTTGCATTTGATAAGCGGAGACGCTCGAGCGCTTCCCTTTTTGGCAGATTCATTCGACGTTGTAATTTTGGCCGAAGTACTCGAACATATCGTTGAAGATGGCTTGGTGATTTCCCAGGCTGAGCGAGTAACCAAATGTGGTGGGCACATGGGCGTTGCTGTCCCCCGTGCCTTTCCAGAGCTGATCAACTGGTCATTGTCAAAGCGATATCACGCTGTAAGTGGCGGTCACATCAGGATCTACCGACGCTCGACTTTGATTCGCCGACTCGAGTACGGATCGTTAAAAGTCGAAGCATGGACACATAAACACGGTCTTCATTCGCCGTATTGGTGGCTTAAGTGTCTGGTCGGGCTTGAAAAAAACGATTCAAGAATTGTGATAGCTGCTCATAACGCTCTAGTACGCCAGATGATGCATGAAGTGCCCGTGCTTGACCGATTGGACAAAGCGTTAAATCCAATCATCGGTAAATCTTTGATCATTTATGTACGAAAGACCACTTATAGATGACCGTGCTTAGAACAGGTACAAGGGAGATTGCTTTGATTAATTCGGGTTACTTATGCTGAGTCAACTTCAAATTCGAGATACAAGCAGGTCAATTGCTCGAAGTCAACTAGAAAACGGGTTGATTCCTTGGTTCATGGGTGGTCATATAGATCCGTGGAATCATATCGAGGCGACGATAGCTTTAGCAATTGCGGGTGAGGTCGAACGTGCACAAAAAGCGCTAGATGGGCTAAACAGCCTTCAGAACGAAGACGGGTCATTTTGTCATTATTACCTAAGTTCCGGGGTAAAGGAGCCAAATCGGGACCCAAATGTTATTAGCTATTTAGCCCTTGGCGTTTTAGCACTTAGTTGTCATATCGAGGATTTCGATCTTGAGCGTCGTTTTGGCATAGTGGCTAAAGCAATCGATTACGTTGTTTCGTTGCAGCGTTTCGATGGTGGATTTCCGATGTTGGTTACTCCAGATGGACGTAAGCATCCAAAGTCACTATTGGCTGCCTCTTGCTCAATCCTGGTTTCGTTAGAAGCAGCTAACTTTCTGGCAAGTGGTTTAGATCTGGAGATGCCAGCCTGGAAGCAGGCTTATCTAGATCTAGAGAATTTTTTGATATTAGCTAGATCCAATATCGCTGATAAGTCTAACTGGGCGATGGACTGGTACTATCCGAGTTTTACACGCATAAAAGATCAAACACGAAAAGAGTCGTTTGGCTCCGCTGATTTACTTGTTGGCGGTTCGGCGGGATTTGTTGAACAAGGTCTTGGTGTGCGTTGTATCAAAGAGAGGTCTTGGTTTACTGCGGCGGAGACTTCAGAGGCGGCTATTGCGTTCTCGTTGTCAGGTATGTACGATCATGCACAAAAAATATTTCAAACGACTGACCGTTTTAGAACATCCGATGGGAGTTACCTTACGGGACTTACGCATCCAAATGGTCAAAGTTTTCCAGACAAAGAGATGTCTACATATTCCGCATCTGCAGTGCTAATAGCTAACAGTGTTTTGTTGCAACGTCATTTTGGGTCGCTAACTGGGCATTTCATTGAACTCTTCAAAGTTAACCGAAGGTCATTTTAACGCGAGTCGCGCCTGAGTATTTTTAGAGATCCCTGCGTATGAACTTCAGTAAAACTATTAGTTAACGCCTCTTGATAGATTTCATAAGGTGGCCGACCCCCATCGTTTGGGTCGGGGAAGACGTCATGAATCATTAGTATTCCACCGTGGCGTACTCTATTTGCCCAGGCGTAGTAGTCGTTCCAGGCGACCTCATGCGAATGTCCGCCGTCGATAAAAACGATATCGACAGGTGCAGTAAGAATCTTGGACGCGGTGACAGAGTTGCCTACAATGGTAACGATATTTTGCGAAAGTCCAGATAGCGCTAATGTCCTTCGAAACCTGTACAAGGTGTCGAGCTGGTTTGTTTGTGGGTCTATTAGTTGGGAATCGTGGTGTGGCCAACCCTTGCTATTTTCAATTGAGCCGTAGTGGTGGTCTACGGTAGCTAAAAGTGCATCTGCAAGTTGGGCCGCGTAACCCAAATAAAGCGTGGAAAGACCACAATAGGTTCCAATTTCGACGGCGGTTCCGAGTTGATTGTTGGTTTTGGTGTCCAAGAAGGCTTTGTGAGCGAAGTATGCCAAGGTTTCGCCTTCATCGTATGGCATAAATCCCCTAGTGACCTCTGCGAGTTCAGCTAGATGTTCGGGCAATTTGAGGCGCATGGATAATGTCATGTCATCTAATTCCAAAAGGTAATGTCATTTTCTTGAAATTCCATTTTGTGTACGGACGTTCATATTTACTAACGAATTAACGGGGCTAGTTTTATTTCGGGGCAAGGTGCGGTCACTGCATTTTCGGGGAGAGATCACTTGTTAGCGACTCACCCGGATTTAAGACCATTGGAATATTAAGGCTGAATATACTTCCACGTCCGTACTCGGACTGGACGCTAATGTGTCCGCCGATTGAAAGAGCTGCTCGTCTGGCGATTGAAAGTCCAAGGCCAGACCCACCACTTACGCGATCTCGTGCTTCGTTCACGCGGTACAGGCGGTCAAATATCTTCTCCATGTGTTTTGACTCAATGCCAATGCCTGTGTCAGCCACTGAAAAGACGAATTGCCCTTCGCCTACATCGTGACCGCTAATCTTCACGGAGTCCCCTGGATTCACGTACCTTATTGCGTTGGTGAGGAAATTATCAATCACCATTTCGACCAACCGCCGATCTTGTGAAAGTTCGACTGTGTCGCATGAGAAAGACAGTTTAATAGCCTTGTTTCTTGCTGCCGGGAAGAAGCGTTGATATGTGCCGCGGCACAAGTCATACGCATCAAATGTCGCGACTGTGGCAGTGTGTGTCAGCTCGAGTCGGTCTAGTGCCCTTAAATCCTCTAAAAGGTTGTGAATTCGCTTTGTTTCGGACTGTATTAGAGCGGAGACTTCTTCTTTGTCCTTTTCTGTTTCAATGGTATGATCTGTGAGCGCGATCGCAAGTCCAGTAACGGAATTAATTGGAGTTGCTATCTCATGGGCCAAGTCGCTCAAAAATCTCCTTTGTTCTGCGTCAGATACTTCAAGTCGGTAAGCCATGTTGTCAAATGCCGCTGCTAGTCGTTCGAACTCTGGTGGAAGTGCCGAGTCAAGTCTCGCCGTTAAATCACCCTGTTCGATACTTGCGGCGACCCTGGATGCTTTGTCAACTGACGATCCGATCGCGTCGGAAATAATATAGGTGACCCAAACTGCGCCAAGCAGGACACCAACGATCACGATTGCTGACACAGCGGTCAGTTCCGCAGTGAGTGTGGTGGAGTTTGGCCTTGGAGCGATTACCGTGACGCTGGTATTGCTGTTTTCGCGAACGTCTTTAATGCGTCCTATACCTGATGGTTCCGGCAGATACGACGCGAAAATAGTTTTGTTATTTCGGTATACCAATATATAAAATTCAGGGCTCGCGTGCGCCACTGCGGCAAATACCGACTTGGGTTGATTGTTTATAGCGAGTTCATAGATCGATTTTGATAGTGCACGAGACGTAGCAACGAGTGACTTGACGTCGCTACTTTGTTCCACTCGACTTGCCACAAGGAAACTTCCGACTATCCCGATTGCCCCAGTCGCGAATAGAACCGAAAGAACCCTTAATCTAATTGATAAAATAGGTCTTTGCTCAGTCATGGCATTCCTATTCGTCCAACCGATATCCGACTCCTCGGAGAGAAGTTATGTTAGCTGCTCCATTGAGTTTTTTTCTCAATGATGCTACATGTACATCAATGGTTTTCTCGGTTATATAGATCGTTCCCCACGCGGCCTGCAAAAGGGCCTCACGCGTAAAAACTTTTCCTGGCGATGAGGCTAATTTATACAATAGATCAAATTCTCTTCGGGAAAGGTCGGCCTCATTGCCGTCAATAAAACATCGCCGAGAATTGGGGTCTACAATGAGATGTTCTCCAATCTTGATCTCGGCTTCTTGATCTTGGTCCCCAAAGCCTCCCTTGAACCGACGCAGTTGAGCGCGGACTCGGGCAACAACTTCGGGTGCGGAAAATGGTTTGGTAACGTAGTCGTCAGCGCCTAACTCAAGTCCGGCAACCTTGGACGACTCTTCACCTTTTGCGGTTAGCAAAATCAAAGGGATGTCGGACTTTTTCCTGAGTTCGCGGACAAGACCAAACCCGTCCATTCCGGGCATCATAACGTCTATCAAAGCAATGTCAACTTGATGTTGCTCGAATAATGATAAGGCAGCTTGTGCATCGGCAGCTTCCAAAACAGTAAATCCTTCTTTTGTAAGGTAACTGATCATCAGTCGACGAAGCGCATATTCGTCGTCAACAACTAAGACTGTACCGATCTCTTCCATGACATTTAAACCTTAATCATTGAGTTCAAATTGCTTTGTGACACAATGGATTCCAGTGAAGAAACTCGACAGCAGAATTTCGTTCTTGGTGCTCGCTTGCTGCCCTAGAAATAAATCATACGTTTGTTTAGGGATTTAGACAATGATAATTTGGTTTTGTGCTCTAATTATTACCGTTTAATTACTTATAAGTGCACTGAAACACTACACGGTGACTAGAACCCAGGGGAACTTACGACTTTTGTCAATCCGATAGTGCGAGGTTGGATCAACTCTTTTGGGCACTTCTATTGGTCCAGGTTGTCAAGGTCTCTGATAAAAATCGACAAATCTCTCATTTGTGGAGCCAATGACACCTAATAGCGCTCTTTGCCCAATAGTCGTGGATGAGCACTGTCCTTACGATCTGGATGACAAGAGATTGTCACAACTGGAATCTATGAGAGCTAAGAGGGTGAGATCCCGTCGGAATCTTGGCAAATTTATCTTTAGCGACGAACTCTCGATAAGCGCTAAAAATGATTTACAAAATGCTCACTAAGTTGTTCGAGAAATAAAGGTAAGCGATCAATCTCAAATGCTACTAAGATTTGAAAAAGCCTTCAAGTAGCGGATTAATAAAATATTTGCTAGTGAAAATATTTCCTGAAAAATGAAATTATAATTTTTTTAATTCTACGACAAGTTCTAAAATATCAAATTGATCGTAATATTAGATATTTAGTAAAATGCTAAGGATGTCTTTAAAGTCATTTATTGTGTTTTTTGCTGCGCGTTTTTGCGATAAACGTGCTGGCGCAAAGACTTCCCGGAAAGATCGTTCGATACGTCCAAGTAAAAACGGCCTCGCAAGTTCAATCATATAGGCTGAAGCTTTGGAAACTGTAGAATAAAGTTGGGGTATACCTTCAAGATAACCCTGCTTTAATAGATATGTTGATTTCACTAAATCAGGTTCTTTTAATATAGTGTTCACGCCGATAATTTTCATTAGAAACTTTTGTTCGTCTTTTGGAGTGACATCATTCTCTATCAAAAGACTCGCTTCTTTTTCGGATATTTTACCGCCAAACAGCCGTTCGTCTCTGCTATTTTTAAAATAACTACCTTGAACAATCGCTCGATGCCCTAAGTCCGTGGCCATCATCCAATTAACGCCCTTTTCTCGCGCGTCAATTGCTAGAAGTACCTTCGATCGAACGTCGTCCATCTCATCTATAACCAGGTCCGTATCATTACCAAAATCTTCCCCTTGATAAGGGTTTGTACTTGTTCTATAGGTTACGTAAGGATCAATTTTAGAGAGCTCCAACGCGGTAGAAAGTACTTTGGCTGAACCAATCTGATCATTACCAACTCCAAGCCTGTTAAGATTAGAACCACTGACAATATCGGGGTCGACCATAGTTATATCATTACCTATGCCGCCAACAATAAATTGTTTTGATATTGCTCTACCTACACTATTACCGAAAACTGCCAGTTTTTTATGGTAGAGACGGGTTTGATCATCAGGATCTATTAGGCACAAATTTCTGTTTGTTCTCATACGTATATGGTGTTCGCAATTTAGGTATGGAACAACCAAGCCATCTTGAAATTCAAATAGATTAAAATGCTGATTTGGATTTTTTAGGATCTTATCTATATCTTGAGAATTAGAACCCGATTGAGACTCAGAATTCACAAAATGCTCTGCAAGCTGGTAACAAATTTTAGAATACTCGGCTGATTCTTCTAAAGGACCTAATAACTTTGCGCCATCAAATATCTTTGTCATTAGTTATGATATCCTAAATTAAAAGTTCGGATTTATCCGTTGATCGATAATTGCATTGTTTTGTTTGAGATTTTATTTTAAAAGAGATGATTTATAGATAGTAAGGGGCTGGCATAGGTATGATATTGTCTGGGTATAGAATTTGTATCATTTTCGTTGGTTGCTTAAATCTGATGATTGTTCGAACAAATACAGCTATTAAAAACGTTGAGATAGTATTTACGAAGTCAGCAATAAATGTTAAATTGATGTGGTGAGATTACCGAATACAGATTAAATTGTTTCGAAAAGTTTTTGACGAGTTTTGCTGGGAAGAAATTTGTTTTTCAAAATAATTGTGTATTTTTATATTTTTACTTTATAGTTTCCACTATAAACATATTGCAAAGTATCAAACAATGACAGAAATGACACGTCGCTAAGGATCACTTGTCGGCCGTTGCTAGATGTGCTAAAACAATAATTCTTAGCGTTACCAGCGATAATGACTTAGGATCACGAAGCTCATTAGTCAAATCGCTAACTGTCTGGGCATATTTTGATGACAAATATTATAGATAATTCGATTGTCGATCAAGACTGTTAGTTGCCACTTCGGCATGTTTGTCCGATGAAGATTGGTTAAAACAATTAGAGCAAGTAATTTTTGATACTGCTATAGCAACTTGATTTGTTTTTCTATTTGCGAGGCACGTAAGCACGGGTAGGTCGCTTGTTTCTTCATTAGTGAGTGAGCCGCGGTGAAAAACCTTTTGTAGTGATACTTTTATCTCCTACCATTGCCAGACCGCCTTGGCAGTTCGTTTTCGAGGTCTGACGGTGTCACCCTGGTGCTGCGCTGAATCGCAGGTTTATTCAAAAAGGCCTATTGTGCTTTGCGAACTTGAGGTTATATTCGCGTAAAGGCGGTTGTTTTTGTCTGGCGTCACTGATCGTTTTTTGCTTTTTTAGGACTTTAGTTTCCAATTTAATCGCGTGAAATGGATCGAGCGACATCTAGGCACCAGAGCACGATCAGCAAATACTTTGGCGAAAGTATGTCCCATGCGACAGGAGTTGCCAGGTTATCTTTGCGACTTGGTCGGCCTCAAGTTCTTCAAGAAGTTCATTTAGGCAATAGACGCTTTTGCCTTTTGCTCTGTGGACAATCAATCTATTACCATGGTTGGTTACTAGAGCGAAGTAGTTGGTTGCGCGTCAATCGATTTCAAAACCACTCGCCCATCCAACATAAAATGGGCTCGTGACCCAAGTTCATGTTTTAGGAGCTTTTGGTCTAATTGTGGACGTGTTACGAATAAAGTTTCGCTGTTTCAAGCAACATCTAAGAAAATGCCAATCCATTAAAGGGAGCCAAATAACTAGATCTGCGATGTTTCTCCAACGGTTGGAACAGCGTAGGCTGCATTTTATTTTCGAAGACGTTCGCCTAACTTCAAGTTGGCCTCGTATCGTTCCTTTATCTGAGAAAGTGTCTTTCCTGCCTCAGGTACGTCTATATTTCCGAGAAATTCTCGGACTTGAGATGCTCGATCTGCCATCTCCGGACCAAATAGGCTCGACATTCCGTCGAGCATTCGCGTGATAGAGTTTTTCGGAAATCGTTCCTTTAGAGCTTCATAGTTTTCCTTTACAAAATCAAAGGTTTTGGCCGCAGATTCTGGCTTGCGAAGCATTTTGTTGATAACATACGGGCCATCTTGGCTTCTAATGCTTTCCAAGGTCATCGCGAGGGTTCTGTCAATTAGACCTGGTTGCTCAAACTCAGAGAGTGCATCTAGGTAACGCTGTTCTTCAATGGGACTTTCGGGGTGCTTAAACCGATCTAAAATAAATGCGTAATCGGCCTCATCTCCGTTTGCGCCGATTGTGTGCAAGATTGAGGATGCGAGCGAAGCTTCAAGGTGCCGCTCGCGCGAAATGTCGGATCGAAAAGCCTGTTGTGCCATGGACACAACTTGCGGGTCACGAACCAAAGTACCTAAAATGTCTATGACATTGGCACGCAATACCCCGTCAATGTCAGGCTCTCCTGGGATAGGTAATTCGCCTAGAGTTTCGAACATTGGCCCAAAAATCTCTCTTGCAAACGCAATGACGCCACCGTTTGAATGGCTACCCATGGCTTTGGCCCGAGCTTGTATTCCCTGACTTATAATTGCCCATCCAGCGGGTTCTTTGAACGTTCCGCCAGAATAAGATCGTGCGATTTTGGCGAACGATTCATAGGTATTGAGATTGGCAACTACCATTGCCCATGCGTCAGATACTAAGTTGAAGCGCTCTAGTTCGACCAGTTGATCGAACGACCTAAGTATTTCCGTGAGTAGATCATTCGAGTAACGAACACGGAAATATCCGTTGCCAAAAGCATTTACTACCGGCAATTTTTCCCGCGACCAAACCATATTTGCCGAAAGCGTTTTCAAAAGTACATTGTGCACTTCGGCTGCGTTAGTTATGTCACGCACAGTTATTGGCACGATCCAAGAATCGCCAATGGCGGTTTCACCGTGGTGATCTCTGAGGTAGAAAAAAGGCTCTTGGGACAGATCTAGTGAGTTGTTGTTTCGCTCAACCGAAACAAGAGGGAAGCCTCCCTGGAATACCCAGGTATCCATCAGTGCCCGCACGGGTTGGCCCGTATTTTCTTCAAGGGCGTCCCATAGGTCGGTCGTTTCAGCATTGCTGTATAAATATTTATTTAGATAGTGCGTAATGCCGTTTCGAAAGCTTTCGTAACCTAAGTGCTTTTCCAACATCCTAAGGACGCTGCCTCCCTTTTCATAGGTGAGGATGTCAAACATGGCTTTGCAATCCGCGGGGCGCTCTACTTCAAACTCGATCGGCCGAGTTGAATGCAGCGCATCGGTAGCTTGTGCCGTTGCACGGTAAATGCCAAATGTATTCCACTTACCCCAACTTGGCTCAAAGTGATCCGTAGTAAGGGTTTCCATGTACGTTGCGAATGCTTCGTTTAGCCAGATTCCGTTCCACCATTTCATCGTCACTAGATCACCAAACCACATGTGGGCGATTTCATGTGATACGACATCAACGATACGTTCTTTTTCTGGCTGAGATGCGTTGTTTTGGTCTACTAGAAGTAGGGCTTCGCGAAATGTTACCGCGCCTAGATTTTCCATCGCGCCGGCTGCAAAGTCGGGGATTGCAATCAAATCCAACTTTGTGCCCGGATACGGAATGGCAAAGAAATCGGTCAAGAACTCCAGGGCGTGAGATGCAGCTTTGAGTGCGAACTCGGTTAGA
Organism: Actinomycetes bacterium; assembly: GCA_021785005.1. Classification (GTDB taxonomy): domain Bacteria; phylum Actinomycetota; class Acidimicrobiia; order Acidimicrobiales; family Acidimicrobiaceae; genus Acidithrix. The sequence continues at coordinate 999 of JAJYGT010000070.1, read as the reverse complement.
TTTTCCCACCCGGGTCGATGCACGACTCTAATAGCAGTTCCCCTTACCATCGCGGGTGCGGTTGCGACTAAGTCGCCGACGATGAAGGCCAATAAGTAAGTTGACATACTTATAGTGGGCTCAAAGACAACAAGTTTCTTACCGTTGCCAAGGTCGGTTTGAGATGCAATTTCACCGTTGGAGACAGCAAAGTATTGGTTGTCTATTTCCAAGGTCACTTCAAATACTGCTTTTAACGCCGGTTCGTCAAAACACGGAAACGCGCGTCGTGCGTCGGTTGCTTCGAATTGAGTACATGCCAGATAGCGAACGGATCCATCAGAATCCTGGTAGGAACTTCGGTAAAAACCCGCCAGCTGGTCATTTAGAATCCCGTCGAATTTTATGGTTAGTATTGCGGTGCCGACTGGTATTGGAATCGGCGAGGTCACACTTACAAGCTCATTCTCAATGTCATAGCTGGTTTCACACAAAAAAGATTGCGAGTCTATTGAGATATTTGTTTCACCTAGAACCAGGTCTAACGCATTTAGTCTGATTATAGAGGTGCTTTCTTGGATGGCTAGAGCAATATTTACGGTACCTTTGAAGGTCGCAGTGTCTATGTTTGGAGCCAAGAAAAGTTGATAGTGACTAGGTACAATTTTAGGGGACAGTCGAAATTCATTTGCAGTCATCTGCCCCAAAGTAATAGATTTTTGACCAAGTTGTGTACGGCATTTTAGATTTATTGTTCTGAAAAAAAGCTTTTTAATTTCATGGTCCTACTGGCGCAAGTTGGTGTCAAACATCAAATGGCTTGAATACCTCGCGTTTTTGTTTTTGTAACAACCGAAACACCCAGTGTGGATGAAACGGGTGATTGCGGACACATATACATGTCGTAGAGAAAATTGCTGTTACGCCGGTGCTGGTCTGCGATTGGTTTCGTTTGCTGCGAGTTGATTTAACGTTTGGTGATCCCTAAAAAGGTGAGCGTACGTGAATCAGACAAAACAA
>JAJYGT010000125.1 GCA_021785005.1 Actinomycetes bacterium | reverse complement strand
GCCAAACGAAAAACTTGCGGTGAGTTTGTCAAGTTTTCTAATTCGGAGCCTAGAAAATGCTGAATACGCATTTAGGGTTACTCAACTTCGCGTTGACGAAGAGTCATTACATGACTTTCGGGTTATCTTACGAACTACCCGTGCGGTATTAGAACCTGTGGTGAATGTTTTCGAAGATGGAATACTTAAAGATTTGTTGAAAGCGACAAAGATCACGGCTCGAGCTACTAACCAAGCGCGGGATATTGACGTAATTATTAGCCATCTAACAGGCGCTGGAATTAATCCAAACACGTTGAAATTCTTGGAAAACGAAAAGAGAGTTACAACCGATAAATTGCTGGGATTCTTACAAGACACTTTTGAGGCCACCCAGCTAGTTTGGCGCTCTGCGATCGCGTTTTTGATTTCTGTGTCTCACGGATCATTTCGGTCACCGCTTGGGGATGCGCCGACGCTTGCGTCTGTTTCAACCGTGCACTTTATAAAGGGTTCGATTCAGCAACAGCGTGAGCTGTGCGTAAAACAGGTTCAAGAAATTGCATCGCACCAAAACCCTAAAGCGATCGAGTTGCATGAGTTGCGCAAGAACTTTAAACGCCTTCGATACCTTCATGAAAGCTTTGATCTTGTGTCAACCGCGCAAGAAACCAAAGACGCTACATATTCGAAAAGCCTACAAACCTTGCTGGGACAGTTTCAAGATGCAGAAGTTCGTATGGAATATCTTCGGGCGCTTGCGGCCAAGACACGTGATGAGTCCTTGTCTAAAGACCTCGAGGTAGCCTTGCGTCAATCGATATCTGACAGAAAAATTGCCAAGGATTCGGCGTCTAAGGCGTTGGTGTCATTAGCTACAAAACCGGGATGGAACCCAAGACATAAAGCATCCGTGGTTGGAAAACGCCCAGATACGTAGTTTGACCGATTTCCGATTGAATTAATTTTTGCAGTTTGATAGGAGTGTGCGCTGTGTCGCTTAAGACCATTGCATTTTATAACCAAAAAGGTGGAGTCGGGAAGACCACGTTAGCGGTCAATTTTGCGTATTTGGGCGCGAGAAACGGATTTCGAACTTTGCTTTGGGATCTAGACCCTCAGGCTAGCGCTACTTTTATTATGAGGGTGGATGAAAAACTTGCCCCCAAGGCAAAGGACATACTTGGCAAAAACGTAGAACTCGAAGATCTTGCTGTGCGATCAAATTTTACAAACCTGCATGTGGTGCCAGCGTCAATTAGACTTCGGTTGTTATCTGAGAGGATTTTCGAAAATTCCAAACCAAGTAGTGTCATTGAACGTGCTACAAAATCGGCCCGCTCGACTTTTGATTTGATTGTCGTTGATGCACCACCGAGCTTGAATGCGCTTTCCGATTCTCTTCTTGGCGCGATTGATCTTCTTTGTATTCCGCTTCAACCCAGCGCACTTTCGGCTCATTCTCTAGAAGCGCTTGTAACTCACCTAAAGAGTGCGTCACTTTTGAATCGTTCGATTGCGATTTATAACATGGTCGATATGAGACGAATAAGTCACCGACAAGCGGTACAAAATCGCGAAGCTGCCAAATGCCTTCAATTGCTAGATGTTGTGCTTCCTTATTCTGCAGACATGGAGAGGATGGCTACTGAGCGCAATCCTTTTTTTGAGCTACACTCTCGCAGCAATGTAGGAAAAGCTCTTGAAGAAATGTATTCTTCTTTGTCTGAGGCTCTTTTCAACCCGTCAAAGGCACCAAAAGCAAAGTAACAATTTGGCGTCTTTAGTTTTGATGCCACTGATACTTTTGTTGTTAATTTGGTATATTGGTGTAAACGGTAGCGCGCTACTCCAATGCACATGCGACCAAAACTCTTGACATGATCTACTTGTATTGGGCTTGGTTTTTGTAAAGGATTCTTTTCATGTTTTGGAGGTTGCGTAATAATCGTGCGTTGTTAGCATCGACTATGTGTCCAAGTTAGATCGAATATCACAAGGTGTCGCGTACACGTCGCGGGTTCTTTCTAAATATTTTGATCTTTCGAGTGATTTAGGTGCTATTAGACGCATTCACGCACTTTCGACCGCTGGGGATACATTTGTAACAGTTGCCCTTGCAGGTTCGTTGTTTTTTTCAATTTCTCCCGCCGCGGCTCAGTCAAAGATCGCCTTATACCTGCTGCTGACTGTTACTCCATTTGGGATTGTAGCGCCATTTATTGGGCCGATCTTGGATAGACGATTAGGTGCGCGAAGATCAATTATTGCGTTATCCCTAGTGGCGAGAGCTATCTTGGCGGTTCTCATCGCCAAGGACATAAAAAGCCTCTTTCTCTTTCCAGAGGCATTTGCAACTTTAGTTGCTTCAAAAACATATATGGTTGCCAAAGCGGCTTTGGTGCCAGATCTTGTCAGAGAGGCTGCACCGCCGAACCCTAAAAAGAACCAACGCTGGTTTCGACGAATTAAATCGCCGAATGGTAACAGTTCGTACCTGGTTACTGCCAATTCGAGCCTGTCTTTATTAGCGGCAATAGCGGGTTTTTTGGGTGGTGGAATTGCCGAGGGAATCCTGAAGTTGCCGCATTTTGGTACCTCGTGGGTGTTGGGGGCGGGATCAGTAATTTTTGTCGGGGCGTTTACCCAAGCGAGAATGCTCAGGCCGCGATGGGAGCGACCTAAATCAAAAGAGTCGATTAGAACTGCAGTTGAGGACGATTCCCAAGATTCGCCGGACATACGCAATAACGAAGGTGATTTCCATCAGGAAAAGTCCCCACAGGCAGTGTTTTTAGCTGCTGCGGCCATGTCCGTGTTAAGAGGATCGGTGGGTTTTTATACCTTTTTCATCGCGTTTACTCTGCGTCGTGAACACGCATCAACTGTCATGTTCGGTTTGATTTTGGCTGCGTCGGCTTTAGGTTCGGCGTTGGCCACAACAGTCACTCCTCGTATCCGGCGGTGGATGCAAGAAGAGGTACTGTTGGTGTCCTCGTTGGTGTTAGAAGCTATCCTCGCGATCGTTGGCGCGTACTTCGCTGATATTCAGATTGAGATATTAATCGCAGCGACTATTGGATTTGGGGCTTCAGCTGGAAAATTAGCCTTTGACTCGTTGGTGCAGTTTAATATTTTGCCAACACTACAAGGACGAGCTTTCTCTCGTTTTGAGAGCCGATTTCAACTTTCTTGGGTTATCGGTGGTCTAGTTCCCACCTTAATTAAGCTTCCCTTGGTATCTGGCGATCTGACACTCGCATTTACGGCTCTCGTGGCCGCCACATCGTTTAGCGCGGGCATTAGAGCCGTAAAAGGAGGTGATTCAAGGCTTAAGTGAGCCATGGTAGCATCAGGACCGATGGGTTTAGCTGACCAAACCGTTTGTGATATCATCGATTTGAGCCAATAACTCTGGAGTTAGCAACTTATAGAGTTTTATGGCACCCATATTTTCTTCAACTTGTTCGACTGATGTGGCGCCAGTAATGACGGTCGAAACATTCCGATTCGCCAGGCAAAATGCCAAAGCGAGTTGTGATGGAGATGCGCCGATAGAAGTTGCCAGGTCCTTTAGCATTAAAACCGCCTTATTGCGGTCAGGGTCTGTTAGTGATTCGCGAAGCCACTCGTAGCCGGGTAGCGAGCCTCGTGAATTGGCTGGAACACCGTTCGTGTATTTTCCACTTAAAAGACCTGACGCCAGCGGCGACCATGTCGTTAGGCCAATACCAAAGTCGGTGTACAGGTCTTCGTATTCGACCTCAACGCGTTGACGATGGAAAATGTTATATTGTGGCTGCTCGGTTACGGGCGCCCGAAGGTTGTATTTTTCCGCCACTACGTAAGCTTGGCGAATTTCTGAACTCGACCATTCTGATACTCCCCAGTAAAGTGCTTGACCCCGGTTGATCATGTCACTCATCGCCGCGACAGTTTCATCAATGGGCGTTTCGGGATCGGGTCGATGGCAAAACGCAATGTCAACATACTTGAGACCCATTCGCTCTAGCGATGCCTCC
>JAJYGT010000017.1 GCA_021785005.1 Actinomycetes bacterium | reverse complement strand
GAGGCGACTCTGGCGTTGGTGATGCTTTCCTGTGGACCAATCGATCTGAAACTTCCATACGAACGGGCGAGTTGATCCACATGAAGGTCAATAGAGCCGTATTTAGAGCAAGGATTGACTTACTGTGTGGTGATGGGATACCCACTGGTGAAATAGCTCAGATGCTGGGTACCAGCAAACAAACTGTCTTGAAGCGTAGGTTACGTTTCCCAACCTACGAAGTAATTGTTCTCAACGACGCTCCAAGATTTGGTACGGTTAGCACTTAATTTGATGAAAAGGTCGAACAGGTTCTAGGGCTAACATTGAATTACAAGCCAGACAGTGCTAATACGTGGTCTAAGTATGTGTTGGTCAAAAAACATAGGATGAGCCGAAATACTTTTCATTAGGGTCTGGCGATCTTTTGAATTAAAACGTCATTATACCCAATACTTCGATATTTGGTAAAGGTCAAGACAGTTGGCATATTTTGCGTGCTGAGATAATTGGCGTTCTCCAATTCCTTGGTAGTGTTGCAGTTACTTTGCTAATTCGTCTCTATCAATTAATTTGATGAGAACCATGTCGGTGTTTCACAGCTACGATGCGCCTCTAATTGAATACGGGATCCGGTTAGCCTGTTACGTGTGCGGGGCTATTGGTGGACGATTTCGGTCTGGAGTTGACCACAATGATCCCCAGGGTTGAAGTTATTGCAACCATAAATAAAGAGTAGTGCTAACCGTCAGTGTGAAGTTTTAAACTGATATTTGCAACTTAATTTGCGCAGGATTAGTCCCGTTTATGCTAGTGTGCCAAATTTCTAGCGAACAGCCACAAAAACGAGCAGTTCGGCGGCGCACTTTAGTACTTACTTGATTGGCATCGCTCTACGCCGTTTCTTCCTTTGATGCTTTATAAATTGCGAATCTTTCTTAATACAGACTGTTTAGAGATCGTGTTACGGTGGTTCTTTGTGCGATTTTCAAATGATAGATGAGCTAGAGGGTAGGATCTGAAAAGGCGACCAGGAGATGCGATGGGTTCAGCGAACAAAGTTAGTTTGAGTATTGATTCAAAAGAAGTGCAGGCGTCATCAAATGAATTATTGATTGACGTGATTAATCGAATCGGGATTAGATTGCCTCAAGTTTGCTACACAGAGCAACTGGGGTCGATACGATCGTGTGACACATGTTTTGTTGAAGTAAACGGCAATTTAGTCAGAGCTTGTGAAACGTTCGCTGCGGGAAAAAGTATTGTTAGAACTTCAAACGTCGCTGCCAAACGGGTTCAGCACGAGTCGATTTCTCGGATTCTTGCCAACCATGAACTTTATTGCACTCTGTGTGAAAATAACAATGGTGATTGTGACCTGCACAATATGGTCTCAGAATCAAAGATTGATTTTCCGAAATACGGGTTTCGGAGTAAAAATTATGACGTCGACGAGAGCCATTCTTTTTTTCGATATGATCCAGATCAATGTATTTTGTGCGGACGATGCGTTGAGGCGTGTCAAGACTTCCAGGTAAATGAGACGCTGAGTATTGACTGGACTCTTTCCCAACCTCGAGTAATTTTTGACCTGGGCGTGTTGGCTGGCGACTCAAGTTGCGTTGGGTGCGGGCATTGTGTTACGGTGTGCCCTTGTAATGCCCTGATGGAGAAGTCCATGCTCGGCGAGGCGGGGTACTTTTCTTTTCTAAACAAACGAACCACGCGCCCGATGATTGACCTCACCAAATCACTTGAACCAATCGGGGGCATCCAGCCGATAATGGCAATTTCTGAAGCCGAGGCCACGCTAAGAAAAGCACAAGTCAAAAAGACCAAGACTGTGTGCACCTATTGTGGTGTGGGATGTAGCTTTGACGCCTGGACCAAGGGAAGGAAGCTTTTAAAAATATCACCTATGAAGGGTCCTGCAAATTCGATATCAACCTGCGTGAAAGGCAAATTCGGCTGGGACTACATTAATGCGAGCGATCGCCTTACGGCACCTTTAATTCGCCGAGGTGATCGGTTTGAAGAGGTCAGCTGGGAGGTAGCGTTAAATTACATTTCAAATCGAATTATTGAAATCAAGGCGACCTTTGGGCCAGATGCGCTGGGTTTTATTGCATCTTCAAAATGTACCAATGAGGAAAGCTACTTGATGCAAAAGTTGGCTAGGGCAGTAGTTGGTACCAACAACGTAGACAACTGTTCGCGCTACTGTCAGTCTCCGGCTACCGTTGGTCTTCTTCGTACCGTAGGAATTGGAGGTGATTCAGGATCAATTTCTGATATCGGCAACGCAGGACTAGTTATTGTGGTCGGGTCTAATACCGCCGAGAGTCACCCGGTGATAGCGGCGCGTATAAAACGAGCGCACAAGATGTTTGGACAACGTCTAATAGTTGCTGACCTCAGACGTCACGAAATGGCAGAACGTGCTGATATCTTTTTGCGTCCTGAGCCCGGTACTGATCTTGTTTGGCTTTCCGCGGTAACAAAATATATTATTGACTCTGGCAAAGCCGATCTTGAATTTATACAGAACCATGTGGATGGTTTTGACGCGTACAAAATATCGTTAGAGGATTTCGATATAAAAAGTGCCTCAAGCATAACTGGGATTAGCGAAAGCGATTTGATAAAAGTTGCCAATGAAATTGTTGACGCTAAAGGCGTCGCAATATGTTGGGCTATGGGCGTCACGCAGCATAATGGTGGGAGCGATACTTCTACCGCAATTTCGAATTTGTTGCTCGTGACTGGCAATTACGCCAAGCAAAACGCGGGTGCGTATCCACTTCGCGGACACAACAATGTACAAGGTGCGTCAGATTTTGGCTCAATGCCAGATCGTTTTCCTGGTTATGAGTCTGTCTTGGATCCAGCAATTATGTCAAAATGGGAGAACGGTTGGGGCACGCAATTACCTAAGCGCGTTGGACTCGACAATCACGAGATGGTCGATGCAATTCACAAGGATCAACTAAAGGGGCTTTATCTTATAGGTGAGGATATGGGCATTGTCGATTCAAATATCAATCATGTTCAATCGAGCTTTGAAAAACTCGAACTTTTTATAGTGCAAGACGTGTTCTTTACGAAAACGTGCCAATTCGCAGATGTTATCTTGCCGGCCAGTCCAAGTTTTGAAAAAGAGGGTACCTTTACCAACACTGAAAGACGGATTCAGCGTTTGTATGAAGTAATGGAACCTCTTGGGCAGTCAAAGCCTGACTGGAAGATCATTACGGAGATTGCGAATTCACTTGGGGCCGAGTGGAAATATCGATATCCAGGTGATGTGATGAGCGAAGCCGCGAGCTTAACGGGTATCTTCCAGGGCGTTAGTTATGAACGACTTAGTGATTACAACTCGTTGCAATGGCCTGTGGGACCTGATGGTGACGATACGCCTGTTTTGTTCTTGGACGGTTTTGGATTCGACAATAAGCGGGCTCGCTTTTTTCCCTGCAAATTTCTGCCGCCTTCTGAAACTCAAGACGACGAGTTCGATCTTCACCTAAATAATGGACGATTGCTTGAGCACTTTCATGAGGGAAATATGACTTACCGTAGTCCCGGTATTGCGAAGAATACTCCGGAAACTTTTGTTGAAGTGTCGCCAGAACTCGCCGAAAATAGGGGCTTGGAATCTGGCTCAACAGTGCGAATTAGTTCTCGTCGCGGACATATAAAGGCAAAAGTGCTGGTTTCTGACCGTGTGCAAGGCACGCAATTGTTCATGCCAATGAATTCACGTGAAAACGAATCCGCGATCAATGTTTTGACTTCGAATGCGACCGATCGAACGACGCACACACCTGCATACAAGGAACTGGCTGTAAAACTAGAAGTAATCGATTTAGGTGGACGGTCGCCTCTGCCAAGAGCTAACTTTCGAAACGCCACGAGAAATCCACAACTTGGTGTACGAGTGGAATCCAAATGGGCACGAAATGATTACCACGAGCCGACTAAGCCCAAATCACTGAAAGGAAATGGAAATGTCTAAACCAATCAACTACAGACCGTCTAGAGACCCTGAATCCGATCTTTTCATGGCAGAACTTGCACGCTTGAAAGCCAACTTAGGATCGGTTCGGGCTTTGGAGTTTATTAATGGGTTTTTGGAACAGGGTTCAAGTGCTGTTCCAGATCTCCTGGATCGCTTAAACACCCCGGTCGTTCAACAAGGAATCGAAAACTTCGTCCATTTGATATCCATTGTGGCGCAACTTGATCCACAGTTGCTTACGAGTTTGGCAAATGCCAGCAAGAGAGCTGCCAAGGAGAGGCGTTTTAATCGCACTGGCGGATTAATCCAAATCATTAAATCAGTTGGGAGTCCGCAATCTCGGCGGGGAATCTCGATTATTTTCGCATTTTTAACAGGCTTAGGTGAACCGTTATAAAACCAGAAATTTAGCCTTGGAGTTTTGAGTGAAGTCTTATGTGCGAATTCGACGTGGGTCAAGTAGAATCGGTGACCTGAACTTTTCCGCGCTAGTGTGTTCGTATCAGAAACGTTAATTGAAGATAATTTAGCAGGTAGATCTTAGAAATGTTAAAAGTTGTATTGCCGAAAGGTTCTCTAGAAAAAGCGACGCTCGAGCTTTTTGCGTCTGCGGATTTGGTAGTAGAGCGATCATCTGACGTTGATTACCGGGCAACTATAGATGATCACAGGGTAATTGATGTGAGGATTTTGCGCCCTCAGGAAATACCTACATATTTGGAGGCGGGGCTCTTTGATCTTGGAATCACTGGACGTGATTGGGTAGAAGAGACCAATTCGAATCTGGTTACAATAGGAAAACTAAATTATTCCAAGGTGACTGCGAATCCAATAAGGGTGGTTTTAGCTGTTGGGGCTGGCTCTGGCATTACTGATGTTTCTCAATTGCATAACGGAATAAGAGTTACCACGGAGTACCCGAATTTGACAAGGCGTTATCTTGAATCGCGAAATATAGATGCCGACATCTTTCTCTCCTACGGTGCAACCGAAGCGAAGATACCTGATATTGCTGATGCAGTCGTGGAAATCACAGAAACAGGACGTGCGCTTAGGGCTGCTGGACTTCGAATTATCGATACGGTCCTTACTTCGCATACTGAGCTGCTTGCAAATGTTGAGTCAGCCGCCGACGAAAAAAAGCGACATGCCATGGAGCAAATTTATACGCTTTTGGCAGGTACATTGAGTGCACGCGCTCAGGTGTTAGTAAAACTGAATGTTTCTGGCGAAGATATTGATCGGGTTATTGCGTTATTGCCATCTATGAAGGCCCCGACTGTATCTGCACTTTTTGGGGACGCGGGATATGCAATCGAGGCTGTCGTTCCTCGGCGCGGCATCAATACGTTAATCCCAGAGCTCAGCGACGCTGGTGCGACAGGAATACTCGAAATTCCACTTTCCAAAATAGTTCCATAGGTCGTATGGGACGAAGGAATAAATTTGATGGAATTTGACGCAATCGGCAATGGACCGCATAGGGCTAAAGTGGTGGAGTTTGATTTTATGCAAGGCCTTGGTGTAGTGGAACTTTGCGTAGATGAAAAGACAATTCTAGGTTCAAGCATAAAAGTGCCATTTCACAGCATTGTGATTACCGACGATTCGCGCAACGTAGAACTTGATCAAACGGTTTATGTGTGCTTAACGACCGGTTTATTTGGACGTATTGAAGTTAGAACTTTGGTCAAGGCATAGATCTAACTTAGCTAGCACGACCAAGCCCGCGTCTGTTTTTATTTTCTGGCAGGCGTAGGGTCTTGTTGGCTCAGATACTCTTTTTTGATTGTACGTCTTGGAAGATTTTGCGTGTTGCAAATTAGGCGTCGTATTTTAAGTGCAGTCAAAGTGCTCTGGCGGTTCTCGGCCTAGCGTAGGAAATATCTGCATTGACTTGAAGATACCGCTGACAGGATTGAAACAGAATGGAAGTGTACCCAAAAGTTTAGACCGACCTTCAAACTCCCGCGCCGGAAACCTTGATAAGCTGGCCAATATAAGAGTTGCAGAGCGTGGTAATCCGCGCTTCAGGTATGGCTAGATGGAGTGCGCGCTGTGCTATTACTACTCTTTCTCCCGTTCGTCGACCGAATAGTTGGCTAATATAGTTGATCGCCGTCTCGGTTGGCTCTCCAGCGAATTTATTGTTACGAAGTCCTATTAGGGTTGCACCGACATCGTTAGGTGATGTTGTCTGCCTAATGCGGAATACGTCTGCCGCGTCTTTGTCACTCAGGCTATCAGCGCGTCCGCTAATGATGCGGTCGTGGATCTTGTGTGCCTTAGCAACCAAGAGTGCGGCTACTCCGGCGACCTCGACGTCAATCGTTCGTAAGTCCGGGGGATCTAGTGACGCAACGGTCATCGTGTCGTGATCGACCAGTACCGCCTCGAGACCGACTGCTCGAAGTGCAGCGCGGTTACCGTGTACTTTAAAGACGAGCACCTCTTCGACCGACGGTACCTATCACTGTCGCTTCTGGGACAATAAGGTCCATCGGAATGATCAGCTGGTTGCCGTCAACCTCTTCAGTTTGTTGCCAGCAACATGAAATTGACCCAGGATCCGCAACATTAAATTGACCCACCCTCCAGTAAAACTTGTCTGTGGAACATTGAAAACCACAGAGGAGTCAAGAATTGCTAAAGCGCAGGCCGTTGGCTCTTGAGGAAGAGCGAGTGCGCTTCAAATTCCGAACGCGTCGATCGATGTTCCTCCACATATTCAGTTTTCAACGTGGCTTTCCCCGCCATTAGCAGTACGACACTACGTTTACCTCCCCTGCCGTCTAACGTGACAACAGTCGGTTCGCTGAGGTAAACATCGCGTACCCGGTTATCGGCCAACTTGAAAAAGGTGGCTTACCTCGCGTCGAAGTTCCTGTTAATCCGCGAGAGGCCGTTCGCGAGACTATTGTTAACGGGCTGGTTCACCGAGGTTATTTTCTTTCGAGCACAAACATTGAACTTTCAATTTTCGAAGACTGCATGGAGATCATTTTTCCAGCTCGTTTAGCGAATAGGATAACCGCAATACGAATCTTGACCGACTGTCGAGCGACACGAAATCAGCTCATCAACGACGCTATGTGTGATCATGTTTTCTTGAACATTCTGGCATAAGCGTCCAACGAAAGATCTTAAAGTGCATGAGAGACTTCAACAGCACCGAGCCAGAGCCGATAGAAGGAAAGTTTTTCAAGATTCGCTTTTTCGATAATCCAGGTGGAAGCTATGATACCGCTGATTACGAGATAATTTTCTCCCAATCAAGCACATATTGCGTGATGTGCTGTTTGGGGTGTATAGGTTAATTTCTTGTTACCCAACGCACAGCACGAATTTAAAGTGTCGCAAGAATAGTGTTATTCAGGTGGGACCGTAGGCAGCGAGGAAAGTTGTACAAACGCCAGGCGCAGCTGTGCCAGCCCATCTGAAAATTGTTCGGTATATTCTCCAAGTCGATCTCCTACTTCCTCTACGATTGCGGATAGGGCATCGATCGCGAGAGAGGCGCTGGCAAGGTTTGGCGGTTGGTTCGATAGATGTATCGCAGCGAGTTCGAAGAGTCCATAGCAGTGGTTTGCGATAATAACTGCGGGATCTGCATCGCGAATTTGTGCGGCCATCGCAGCAGCGTCTACCTCTTCATTCGTGGTATCTTGGTCAGAAATATTTGAAAACATTTCCTGAGATGGGGCATTTTGTTCGCTGGATGTATCTTGTTTCACGTGATATTCGCCGTCAGGGGTCCAAAGTGTGCTCATAAGCAGTTACACTAGTAGATCTGTAGGCGATAAGCGCTACTTAGTTGGCCGCCTTGGAGAATCTAATTTCTTCGGGCCTAAGAATTTAGATCGCATTGCAGCCAGTTAAAGCTGGACGTATTTTATGACGAATTAGTAGCAACAGCACTTTAGTGCTTGTTGCTCATATTGTGATCTTTGGAATTGAAGATCCACTCGAGGAGTGATGTTAGATAGCAACTGCGGCCCCTGGCGAACCAAGAATAAACGATCGCATTAGAGCTCGAGAAGTTCGCTTGGTTGATCCTGATGGTAATCAACTTGGAATTAAAACTGTAGCAGAGGCACTAGACCTCGCACGTGACATGGATTTAGATCTGGTCGAGGTGGCGCCGATGGCAGTTCCACCCGTGTGTCGGATTATGGATTATGGAAAGTTCAAGTTCGATAGTGCACAAAAGGCAAGAGAATCTCGACGAAAATCTGTGGGAACTCAAATTAAGGAAATGAAGTATAGGCCAAAGATAGGACTTGGAGATTTCGATACCAAGACTAGGCAAATACTTAAATTTCTTGCTGAGGGTCACAAAGTGAAAATTACTGTCATGTTCCGAGGGAGAGAGGTCTACCATCCTGAATTAGGCAAGCTCATCTTAGATAAGATTGAAGAAAAAACCTTAAGCGTTGCAAAGGTAGAATCAGCTGCCAAGCTAGATGGTAAGAATATGATCCTAGTGCTCGCACCGGAGAAACGACCGAGCGTGGCCAAGGGACATAACTCAAAGAACAGTGATACTTCGCTGCATGAAGAATCTCGAGAATCGCATTCGGTTTTGGGCTCTGATGAACACTGATTGTTTGATCCGGCCTGCTGCTAAGTGAATTGTTTGCTTTGCGAGGTTTTTGGATTGCCAAACGTAACGAACGCACAACCCTAACCTTTCGATTGACGATGACTCGTTGGAGTTTGGAAACGGTTGGTAATGAATGTCTCAAGATCGTGTGAACATCATGTGTATTCTGGGGTCCAGCGCTTTTATCTAGTGCCTTGCCCCAACAACTGCCGTGAGTCAACTGCAGGTCGCGCGTTTGTTCGTTTTTGGGAAACGACTATTCGCTCAAATGGGAGCTGAAAAATTTCGTTGAATCCAATCGTCGTAATTTTTGCTGCAGGGATATTGGCGTGAGTCATAGTTTTGCACCACATGAACGGGAAATTTTACACCGTACAATAAGAAGTGACGAAGAGGTCGGTTCGAGAGAGAACAATCTGAATGAGTTGGGCAACTTTGTTGCCAGTGAAGATGTAAAGAATCAGAAGGAGTAATAATGCCGAAAATGAAAACCGATACCGGAGCCAAGAAGCGCTTTCGTGTGACGTCCACAGGAAAAATTATGCGGCGCAAGTCTTATCGGTCACACCTATTAGAAAAGAAGTCCTCCACCAGGACAAGGCGCTTGGCTCAAGACGCCGAGATAACAGGTGGCCAGGCAAAGCAAATTCGCAGAATGCTTGGGTTGTAGGTTACGCTTTCTGTTTAATTGACAGTTTTCGTGTCTCAAATTAAATACAAAGTGGGTTGTTGTCGCGATCATTTTTAGATGATCGCTTACTTGGAAAAGGTTTCTTAAAATGGCACGAGTAAAACGTGGAGTTCACGCAAAGAAGAACCACAAGGCGGTACTTGAGTCCGCAAAGGGGTATTACGGTAATAGGTCACGGAGCTTTCGTTCGGCTAATGAAGCTGTTATGCACTCGCTTCAATACGCTTATCGAGACCGCAGGGCCAAGAAGGGTGAATTCCGTAAACTATGGATTCAGCGTATTAACGCGGCTGCCAGAATTAATGGGGTTAGTTACTCTCAACTTATTGCTGGTTTGAAGTTGGCTGAAATTGATCTCGATCGTAAAGTCCTGGCCGATTTGGCAGTGACTGATTCGAACGCCTTTGCTCAAATTGCAAATGCTGCTAAAGAAGCGCTTGCTGCCAAGGGAGCATAGTGTTTGGTGAGCAATTGCTTTTTGCTAGTGCGAGGTTAACGGATTATAGCTGTGCTTACCTCGACAAATGAGAAGTTAAAACGACTGCGAAAGCTCGTTCACAGTGCGAATTTTCGCAGTACTGAACGAGCTTTCGTAATTGAAGGTCCTAACGCGGTTGAAGCCATGTTGCGCAGCGATTTCAACGTGGAGGCGCTTTTTTTTAGTGCAGATCTCAAGCAAAATCATATGCTGCTACTTAGCCAGGCTTACGAGCGTGGACTGGCGGTTTTCGAGGTCGCGCCAGGCACTTTAGAGTCGTCTCTAGATCTAACTAACGCTCAACCGTTAGTGGCAATCGCACCGATACCAGATTCCAAACCCTTGGACTTAAATGGCGCAAGCCCATTGTTGATTCTTGATGAGCTTCGTGATCCAGGTAACGCGGGAACGATTATAAGATCTGCGCATGCTACTGGCGTGCACAGTATTGTATTTTTGCCCGGATCGGTCGATCCTTATAATCCCAAAGTTGTCCGATCGTCTGCCGGCTCACTTTTTTTCACCAAATGCCATACAAATCTTGACCGATCCGAATGCTTTTCTCGGTTAAGGGAACTAAATACCCCAACATATTTCGCCCTTGCATCGCAAGACATTCAATCGGACAACACGCATGTCTACACAGAGTTAGACCTTGCAAGCAAAGTCGCAATGGTGATCGGTAATGAAGCCCATGGCGTATCGAACGAAACTAAAGCGCTTTGCGACGGCGGGATCACAATTCCCACGCTTGATTCGCTTGAATCTCTTAACGCCTCAATGGCGGCCACAGTCTTACTTTTTGCATGTTGGCGTCAGCGCGGGCTGCATTAAATTGCAGGTACAAGTTCATCGTTCCCTATTGGATTGGTGGAGACCAGGATAGGGAATTGAAGGATTTACTTGTGTTTCTACCATAAGCTCTTGGACGTAAATATCCGCCTCCGTGGGCTTGGATTTATCAAGTGCCCGTGGCCAAAGCTTTAAGGTTAAAACCACGTCGACAGTGGAGAAAACTAGCGTCATAAATGACACCAAATATACCCATGCCAGTAGTCCAAGTACTATTCCGAAAAATCCATACAAAGGGGTGGAATGGGATAGGTCATGTTTTATGATCTGTGCCCCGAAGAAAAGAATCAGTTGCCAAGCGATACCACTTGCTAACGCACTTCGATAAAACCTTCTGACTGGGATTGAGCTGGGAAGACACAGTCGTTCTGCGAGGATAAACAGTCCCGAGCTAATAACTAGCGAACCAACGATCGATAAAATAAGCTGATGGGAACTAAGGGCCGCTAGCGTTGTTCCAAGACTAGCTCCAACTCCAATAACTAGACCCCATAAGACACTTCGAACTTGCGTTTGTATGAAATTGGGAGCTTGCGAGGGCATCACATACCAAATCCGACCCAGTGATCTAATTGAGAGTTGCGCTAGTCCGCGGACTGCCATTATTGCGGCAATAAGCGCGCCGGCGAGTTCGAATGTGCTCCCTGAAATCGAGTGAACATTTGATCGCAATTGATTGCCAATTATCGGAAAGTTTGCGAGTGCAGAATTCAAGATGTCATGTTGCAGCGAAATATTTTTTGACAATAATATGCCAAGTATCGAAGTAGCTGCCAACAATGCAGGCAGTATTGCATAAAGCGCATAATACGCAAATAGCGCTGCTAGAGCAGACGAGCGATCTTGTGACAGTTTTGTATTGACGGCAAAAACAATGCCGAGAATGCGGTTTCTTCGTTGGATAACGTCAAGACGATCAAAGATCCGCTGTATCATTTATAAAAAGTATAGGGCGCACTCAAATTTCCTATCCAATGGGACTTTCGCGTCACGAGACTTTTGCTTCACTGTGCGAAATCGAAATAATCGATTCTCGGCGAAGATGCCCAATTTCTATCTAAGCTCCGAATGCTAACAAAATTTGCAAACTACCTGAAAAATGACTTTTCGCCAACAATGCTAAAGTGCATAATTGCGCTCAGATGAATGGGTCTGGGTTATTCGCGCTAGCATAACGCTTGTAAAAACGCGGGAGCCTAATGGCTGAGAGGGTGACAATTGTTCACCGACCGCCTGACCTGATCCGGCTAGTACCGGCGGAGGGAGTGTTTAATCGTGGAATCACGCTTTTCAAAAGACTATCTAATTGATCCCGACTTCGACTTAAAAGTTCCAGTGCGCAAAGTCGTTCTTGACGAGCAAGACGAATTTGGTTCACGCGTGACGGTCAACTTGTACGACACTACTGGCGAGCACCAAGATGGACATGATGGTCTTTCGTCTCTTAGGGCGAGCTGGATAAGTGAGAGGAAAGACACTCAAGAGTCAACAAGATTATCCATTGCAGGACGCCTAGACGGTTCTACTGATACAAATGTTGCCCTAAAACGTCTTGTTGCAAAAGATTCTTGCAAGCCAACACAGCTAAGTTATGCACGCGCGGGCATTGTCACCAAAGAGATGCGATTTGTTGCGCTTCGCGAGAGTGTAGATGTGAGCATGGTTCTTGAGGAGGTGGCTGCGGGCCGTGCGATTATCCCTGCAAATATTAACCACCCTGAGACCGAACCTATGATAATTGGTTCGAGGTTTTTGGTAAAAGTCAATGCCAACATTGGGAATTCGTCAGTTTCGGCAGATATATCCGCCGAAGTCCAAAAACTAAGAGCAGCGATCGGTTATGGTGCAGATACGGTAATGGACCTTTCAACTGGCCGTGATATTATTGCAACACGGAATGCGATTCTTCGTAATTCTCCGGTACCAATTGGAACAGTTCCCGTTTATGAAGCCCTGTTGCGCGCTGGGGGATCCCCAGAGCGACTGTCGTGGGAAATTTTTCGTGACACCATGATTGACCAAGCTGAAGCTGGCGTGGACTATATGACTATTCATGCCGGATTATTGCTTTCATACATTCCACTTACCATTAGCCGAGTAACTGGAATTGTCAGTCGGGGTGGCTCGATTATGGCAACCTGGTGTCTAGCGCACCATCGCGAGAATTTTCTTTATGAAAATTTTGAAGAGCTGTGTGAGATTGCCGCCCAATACGATGTTTCTTTATCTCTTGGAGACGGGCTTAGACCTGGCTCAATTGCCGATGCGAATGACGATGCACAATTTTCTGAACTTCGTACGCTGGGGGAACTCGTCCAGGTAGCGAGGCGACATGGTGTCCAGGTAATGGTAGAGGGACCAGGCCACGTCCCCATGAACTTGATTCGTGAGAACATTGATTTAGAGATCGAAGTTTGTGATGGCGCTCCGTTTTATACCCTTGGACCTCTTACTACTGATATAGCACCTGGATATGATCACATCACCTCAGCCATTGGCGCGGCCATGATCGCACATGGCGGTGCTGCCATGCTATGTTATGTCACGCCTAAGGAGCACTTGGGGCTTCCAAGTGAGCATGATGTAAAAGCCGGCATGGTTGCTTATAAGATTGCTGCCCATGCTGCGGACGTTGCAAAAGGGCATAAAGGCGCCGCTTTGTGGGATCTAGCTTTATCTCGCGCACGGTTTGACTTTCGCTGGGAAGATCAGTTTAATTTATCGTTAGATCCAAAAACAGCACGAGAACTTCACGACGAATCGCTACCTGCTCCAGCGGCTAAAAAAGCCCACTTTTGCTCTATGTGCGGGCCAAAATTCTGTTCAATGGCACTGTCTAAAAAGTTAAAAGGTGAAACAGATAATGCGGTGGATGTCGCTCTTCGTACTAAGTCAGAAGAGTTTGTTGATTTGGGCAGCTCAATCTATGTAGATACGCCAAGGTCGAGAACAAACTAATTCTGCGGGAGCTTGCGCAACACTAAATTGTGAGCAAAACCCGTGAGTGGCAAGAGACAACTTTGCAAGACCATTGCTCTGATTGTGACACAGACTTTCATATCACCATTTAAGTAATGCTGTCGTGACTGTGATTTTGGTCATCGGGAGCAACTAAGCCCGCATAATCTCTAGGTGTTGTATTTTTGACTTTATTGATTACGGGTTTGTGCCGTAGTGTTTGATGAGTGCAGAAAAGCTTTTACTTGGCGATAGCTATGGTAAGCGTGGCAACCTTACCATAAATAGAAGGCGGAGATTGTGCGTGGTTGAGGATCGAGTGAGCAATCTTGGGTGACCGAGGAACCGAGGTTGTAATAGAACATCGTCCAAGTAATGACGAAATTATTGGGATGAACGAGACAAATCCAAAGTACGGCAATTGGTTAGCTTTTGGGGTAATTTGTGTCTACCTCGTCGTGGCGCTAGTTGTATTTGTACGTTTTGAGACAAAAAACTGGTACCCGGTTACTGGCGATGAACCTCACTATCTCATTATGACAAGCGGAATAATTCATGACAAAACTCTTGAGCAGACGCTCCCATACGAACAAGAGTTTCGCAGTCGAACAATCTATCCAGCAGGTCTCGCACCCAGAAATGCGATAACCTCACCTTCGAATGCTGCAGTTTTTAAAGGTCCGCACGGATTGTTTAATTACCATGATGCTGGGCTCCCGATTTTGCTTGTCCCCGGATATATTGTGGCAGGAGTTGTGGGTGCCAAGCTGGAAATGATTCTTTTGCTTGGTCTAATTCCATTATCTGCCTCGTGGCTTTCGCTAAAAATTGTGCCCAAGAGGTCCATAGCTGTGCTTATTGCTGCTACGGTGACACTTTCGTTACCTCTATTGTCTACCGCATCACAAATTTATCCCGACCTGCTAAATGGTGCGGTTGTCCTATTCTTGCTAACTAGTTTTATCGTTGGCAAAAAAGACAAACGCTCAAGTTCGTACATTGGCATTGGGATACTGGCGGGAATCGAACCATGGCTCCACATTAAGTTCTTCGCTCCGTCAGTTGTATTTGTGGTTGGCTTCGCATTCTTGCTGGTTAGAACCAAACGCTATTTAAAGCTAGGCGCATTACTTGGAACCTATCTGGTGTTTCTAGCTCTATTGGCCTACTATAACTGGTACGCATTTGGATCGCTGTTTGGCCCATATACAGGGAGCATAAGTGTTGGACTAAAGGGAACCGTAATGGCGCTCGTCGGTCTTTTGGTGGATCGTCACCAGGGTATCTTCGCCCAGCAGCCCCTTTTCGTTCTTGGTGCGATCTGGATCGTTAGATCCGTATGGCGTAAACAACTATGGGCATGGCTCGCAGCCTTGGCGTTTTTTTCGATCCTCTTACCTGGTGCTGCATTTACCAATGTTTACGGGGGATATAGTTTTGCGGGTCGTTTTGAGTGGGGTGGTGCTGCTCTGCTCATAGCTCCGACGGTCATGTGCCTATCGCAAATTTACATGAAGCGACGCAGATTCTTTATTGCGATTGTCGGAGGCTCGCTAATACTGCAAGGGGTCTTTGGATTAGAGTATCTGAGCAAATATTTTGACTTTTATAACGTTGTTGGGAGTCAATGGGTAACGCAATATCCGAGCCTATGGGGTCCTTTATCTAAGTTCTTGCCAGCACTATACAATCCGAGTTGGGCTTATTCCTTTGTTCCGAATTATATTGGCGCGGCGTTTTTGGTGCTAGCGGTTGCGGTCGGTATTTTTGGTTTGCGGCGATTCTTGTCGGCACTATTTATATTAGGGTTTGCACTGTTATTTTTCGTGGGCGAGTTTGTTCCCGAGCCCACGCCACCTCAAGTATTTACTTCAGCGGATCTTAGTTCTCAAGTAGGGGTTTTAATGGGATCGGTACGGATCGCAACTCCCAGTGCAACGAGTGGATATTTAACCTATGGTCCTTACGCCCCGTTGGGCGTGGGCAAATACTCATTCGCATTGTCTTATATGGCGAGCGAGTCGACCTATTCAACTAGCACGTGGGATCTGGTATGTGGAAATGAAGCTACTGGAGCAATCACCAGGTTGTCAACTGGAATATTGCTTCCGGCAGTGAATGGACATTTGGCTGTGATTAATCAGTCGTTTGTCATAACACAAAATTTGTCACCTTGCATAATGCAAGTTCGGACCTTATATGGAGGCAAAGGAACCTTGGAAGTGAAAAGTCTTGGCTTGAAAGACCTTTCATAACGACCAGCGATCCAAAGCGATTGTCCTAGGTGCTTATTCTCGCCTCAAGCCTATTTGCGCATCGCGTGGACCAGGTTTCGAAAGAGGAGCTGGATCCTTCGGTGCACTTTTTGTTATTACTTCAGACAGACGAATCCAAGTTTGTAAAACATCTGTTGAGTGATTAAATCAGGCCTTAGAAACGCTCAATCTTTAGGAAAATGTGCGAGATGGTATTGCCTAGGATTTTGAGCGTACTCGGTGGTATTTTTGGAAGAAGAGTTATTGAATTGAAAGTAGAGCAGCGCCCTTTTAGGGTTTGTGCACTACCACGAAGTCGTGATTCATGCAAAGACGTAATCCGTAATGCTAGGCGTTTTGCAAAACGAATCGTTCCCAATCTCAGACAAGGAGTCACCAATTGGCCTTTAAACTTGCCCGAAAAATTGTTCAAAAAAAGGTCGGTACATTCCGCTCCCCTGACGACAAGATCCCGGTAGGCTGAAGATATGGAACCTTTCTGGAATGTTTTCTGATGTTTGGCCTTGATCCAGCCCCAAGGTATCGTCTGGCCCGTCCGCCTCTGGTCGAAGCGCTCGGTCAAGTCCGGTTTCCTGTTCGGGCAAAGCTGAATACTTTGGACGGAGTTGCTCCCATCCAGGAGCGCCTTGATTCGGTCTTCCCATACATGAACCAGCAGCAAGTGCAGCAAGTATCTCTCCTTGTTGGAGCAGCAGGTCCGGCTGCAGCAGAGAGTCAGACTGCTCAAACCTGGCGCTTCACGGATGACTCCGGTTGGTCAGTTGTCATCGCTCCCGACAGCGCTACACAATCAACTGGTCCGCAATACGGAGAGTTCAGTGAGTTCTCAGATCGCTTTCGGACAGTGCTAACCGCCCTCGCCGACGGCGCCGGGGTGTCTCGGGCGGATCGCCTTGGGGTGAGGTATCTCAATATTGCCGAGGTTCCCCCGGGTAACGACGGGGCGTGGCGGGAGTGGTTTCGCCCGGAGCTGATCGGTTGGAGCGGCAGTGAAGCCGTCAGTGACACCACTCGGCTGATCACAAGCATTACGCAGACCCAACTTGCTGCCGAACCGGTTGGAGAACTAAGCGGTCCACCCGTCGATGTACAGGCCATCGTTCGACACGGATTAATACCGACTGGCACAATAGTTCCCGGAGTACTGCCTCGGCAGCCACAAAATCCTGCCTATCTCTTCGACATTGATCTCTTCATCGACGGTGCCCAAACGTTCGATGTCGATGAGCTATCCCGGCAGCTCACGATGCTCCACGACCAGATCGATCGTTTCTTCTTCTGGGCCGTCGCTCCGGGCGGTGCAGAATACTTTGGACGGGAACTTCTCTGATGACGACCGTGCCCGATACTGCCAACCTATTGAATGACGCGCTTGTGGGTTCGCCTCTGGAGTGCATCGTTGTGAGGCCACACCTGAACACTCGGTTGGCCCTCTGGATAGTCGGTGATTGGAACGCTGTCTTTCCAACTTTGGCTCCACGCCGCGCTCCGGACCTCCAGCGAATGGTATTTAAGCTTAGGGAATGGACGGGTTGGTCGGCCCGCCAACTTGGCGATGTCATTGGCACCAGTCATACGACCGTGTACGGTATCGAAGCCGGACGGAGAGTCACAGAGGGACACAGCGGTGATCTACGGTGCCACATCGCCGACGCCTATGACGTCATCGAACGCATCTTTTTGCTGGGAGGTCGCGATCCCAATGCGACCGCTCGGCTTTTGGAGACAGCACCGGTTGGCAGGCGGTCAGCGGTTGAAGAGTTGCAGGCTGGACAGCCCAGCAGGGCGTACCTTGCTGCGATTGATGTCCTACGTCCTCGTCTCCCCGGACTATTGGTTGCAGAGCATCCCCGCCAGACCGGTGCCACATCTGCACTGCACGAGTAGGACGCTTTCGACATGACGTCGTTATACGAAGCGGGATGGCACCAGGGAAGTATCGTCGAGGCCGATCTTCCACTTGATGTGATCGTACTGGGCACCGTATCGGGACTACCCGAGCGTTGCGAAGGTGAGCATGGCCTTTGGGTTGTAGCCAGTCAGGACTGTGACCTTGATCAACGCGACATCGACGATGGCACCCCATGCGTCGAGCTGCGGCCTGTCTTCGTCGAAGACCCTCCAACGGACTGGGGAATCCGCTCGTCGAGGTGCCTCCTTACAGAAGCCGAATATGTCGTGTCGACGAGCCCACGCCCCTTGGTCTCGCCTGCTGTTCTGATGGCGCTTCTCAGACAGGGCGATAACCGCCGCACTATCGACGACATTCGCAGACCGGCATTCACGAAGTGGCTCGGACTGCGGTACGACCGCCCAGCAGTTCCCCCGGAGCTGCTGCTGCCGCTTGCTCGGCGCATCGCCGACGTCGTTGCTCAGCGGCGTCACCGGCCAGTGGCACAACGGGTGCGCGATGTGTTGATGCAGTTCGACGATTCGACGGAGCCGGTCCAGTTTGCCCTCATTGCTGTGCTCGATGACCCTGCTGACGAAGCCAACGTCCGTGAGTGGTTAGAACAGATTGGAAGAGCAATCCCGTCCGCTCTTGGAGTGGCCTATCGTATTGACGCAGCAACTTCGACTGGGATCTCCTTGCAACTCATCCAGTCGTCGTTCGCCGCTGACATAACGCAGCTGACATGGCGTCCGGGAAGTCCCGGCCCCCAGGGCGCAGTGTAACGGGGTTTGTGGAGCCACGCAACTCAATGCCGATTGATGAAACATGAATGGTTTATGAGAATGTTCGTCGAACTAGTGTCCCAATTTGTAATTACTGTTAGATAAGGGAATTAATCCACTTCTGAGCTGTTTTACCGTCTGAGTGATAAAACTAGGGAGTAGGCATGAGCAAGCAAAAGGGACGTAAACCAGCAGAGGTAATTATATGTGATGATGATCGGAATTTCTTTGGTCCCTGATCAGAAAGTCAACGGCTCCCCAAGCTCAAGTGCTTAGAGCCAAGATAGCCATGGGATGCGCCGACGGAAAGACCAATGGTCTAATCGCTAGCGAACTGGGCACTACTGAGAAAACCGTTTGCAAGTGGAGGCTCAGGTTCTCGAAATACGGGGTAGGTGTACTTAGTGATACACCGAGAAGCGGCACGCCAAGAACCATTACCGATGAAATGGTAACAAAGGTAATAGAGACAACCTTGAATACTACACCAGATGACGCAACCCATTGGTCAACTTATTCCTTGGCCAAGAAACTAGGGATGAGCCAAAATGCTTTTCTTTAGGATCTGGAGGACTTTCGGGCTAAAACCCCACATAATCCAGTACTTCAATATTTCAACCGACCCAGAGTTCACTGAGAAAGTTAGAGACGTAGTAGGTCTATACTTGGACCCTCCAGATGCCGCCCTGGTTTTATGTTTGGATGAAAAGACTCAGATCCAGGAATTAGATAGAACCCAACCAGTACTGCCAATGAGACCCTTTGTACCGGAACGCCA
>JAJYGT010000124.1 GCA_021785005.1 Actinomycetes bacterium | reverse complement strand
CCCGATTAAATGTTTTATTGTTGGCTCTTCAGGAGTGAAAAATGTCATCCGTAATTGACCCATATCTCGTTCGTGATATGCCTTACTATCGTGCTGTATCTGACGAAGTCGACTGAAAACCTTGATGATGAATGCCAGGTACATCGCAACCATAAGGGTTGCAAGCAAATTCATTCAGAAATCCGTTCTTTCTCGCCTTGTTTGTTTCCAGGTCGTACGCGCACCTTAAACGCCGCGGTTGTCCCGGTGAATCTTTTTGAAATTATTCTCAAGTCTGCAGGGCAAAGAGAGGCGTTGCCGAAGGTGAACTTAAACTGGCTTGATTGCGATGAAAACGTCTAAGTATAAAAAGAAACACTCAAAAGAACTCATCGAAACCCCAACGGTGGCTTGTCTTGTAGGCCGTTATAGAATCCGTCTAACTTAAAGATTCACTAAGGTAACGCTACACATAGGGTGTGACGTCAGCGGTAAGTTCATCGGCTGTCAATGATGCGATCGGATCCAGGCGAAAAATATAGCAAAACAAGGCCAGGGTACGCAACCTGGCAATCACTAATCCTGTTCTACGACTAGAGTCTGGTACCTTTAGCACAGGTGCAATCGACAATGCGGCTTGCTCGGTAATGATCGTTTGCAAGCGGGCGGTAGCAACTTCGTTGTCACGGCAGTTCAAAATATAATATATTCAACGCGTTATTGAAGAAGTCACCCTCCCAACGCCTAGGAAATGTCCTACCGGCACCAATCGCCCCTTTAGGTCGTGTACCGTTACGAAACTAGTGTTAACGCCTTCAGTAAATTTATCGCATTTCACGTGATGCACACTTTGAGATTGTCTTATTGTTATAAATAATCGTACTTTGATTTCGACGGGTGTTAACAATTTCATTGTCGGGTGTCGTAAAACGCACTACCCAGGCACCAGACAATTTTGTGTTGATCACAAATCGTATTGGCCAGACACGGAAAAGTTGTGAGTGTTCCAATCTCGATCCACTGCCAACTGCTGACCCTTTACATGCAAAGTTACCCCACCTGTTACCACCATACAAACGATTGAAACCGTCAATATCAACTCCTACGTGAATAGGGTCAATATACCTTGAGAAAAATATCGCCATCACCAACGCTATCGAGCCCTCGTGTCTGTACTGACCGCACTTCAAAAGCAGAATCTGCAGGCATCAAGTCAGCAAAAAATTACGTTACGCTTTTCCATTTTCGCTCTTTATCGTGATCTCTTTATCGTAACGCCGACAAAACTATTTCAGATTCGGACAGCTCCCAAAATGCACAGAAACCTAACGTCATCCAAAGATATCATCAAACCAAAACAATTGACAAAAACGAATTATTATAAGTTACAAGTTATGGAGCAATTAATCTTCGCACGGCAAAACATGACGACTCAAAGTCGCGAAAGCCTAGTCAACCGAAAGCTTAATTTCAACCTTCTTGAAGCCTCGCAATGTCAGTGAAGGCTTTCTCTCTGCTGTGACCAGTCGCGGTCGAGGAAGCTTAACAAAATGCTCTAAAAAGACTCGAGCCTCGCTTCGCGCTAGCGCGGCGCCTACGCAATGATGAATTCCTGCACCAAACGACATCACGCTTTTCCCGGATCTTGTGAAATCGTACTGATCCGGATTACTAAAAACTGCGGGATCACGATTTGCCCCCCCAATAAGAGTGAGTACAAAATTTCCGACCTTCAGTTCGGTTCCCGCCACTAAGACATCGCTGTGCACCACTCGACCGTCAAGCTGAACTGGAGATTCCAAACGCAAAAATTCTTCAACAACATTCGCCAAGTTTGTGTTCGGATCGAGAACTCGTTCGCATAACACGTCATCGCTAAGCAATTGATGTACCATTGAACCTATCAAGTTCGATGTGGTCTCAAACCCCGCTATAAACAACAGCATGGCCATTACAGCAGCTTCTTTTACGCTGAGAGGATTCGGGCCCTCCAGCAAGCTAGATAATAGTGTCGAACCAGCAGGTTTATTTTCGATCAAGTCCGTAAAAAATGACAAAAGGCTTATTCCTGCTGCATCCAAGGTATCTTTAACTGCATCTCGTGACCCAGGACCAATATCTAATGATCGCGCGAGAATGGCCACCTCTTCTCTAAGACCCTCGTGTTCGTCTGTGGAAACCCCAAGCATGTCAGCTATCACTGAAATGGGTAGTTTGACAGCAACATCTTCGACGATGTCTCCTCCGCCGTTACTGATCAAAGTCTCAAACAACTTAGCCGTGGAACGACTTATTGTCGGCTCCAAAAGCTGTATTTTGCTGGGGGTAAAAAAAGAGACCACACTTCTTCTTAGTCGCGTGTGCTCTGGCGGATCCAAAAATAACATCGATAGCGGGTATGACGGGTCAAAGGTTGAACGTCGGGGATTATTGTCTGCAATCGGGTGTTTACCAAATGCTTGACCACGAAGTACCTGATCGACAGCGGAATAAGACGTAGCGAGATAGAACCCATCTTCTACCCTTATCACTTCACCAAAGCTCCGCGCCAAGGCATAGGCCGAATAAGGATTTTCGCGCACTGTTTCGTCGGTTGCCAGTGATTGAATTAGGTCAAATGGGTCTTCGCCGCTCACGACACCATGCTAGACGCCTTGCAAAGCAAGTTGTCCTTTCCAAGTATTGCTAGTTTGTATCATCTAATCTAAGAGCTGAAATAAATGCCTCTTGTGGAACTTCCACCCGGCCAATATTTTTCATCTTCTTTTTGCCCTCTTTTTGCTTTTCGAGCAACTTTCTCTTTCTCGAAATATCGCCTCCGTAACACTTCGCGAGCACGTCTTTACGTCGTGCTTTCACAGTTTCACGCGCGATGATGCGACCACCGATTGCTGCTTGAATTGGCACGTCAAATAACTGCCGCGGAATTAGCTCACGGAGTTTTACGGTCATCTTGCGTCCATAGTCATAGGCCTTTGATTTGTGGATAATCGTAGAAAATGCATCCACCGGGACGGCATTTAGCAAAATATCTAGCTTGACCAGATCGGACTCAAAATAGCCGCTTGGCTCGTAATCCAAGCTCGCATAACCTTTAGTACGGGATTTCAAAACATCAAAAAAATCCATCACGACTTCAGCCAGAGGAATTTTGTACCTGAGCTCTATTCGTTCAGGTGAAATGTAATTCATTTGCAACATATCGCCACGCCTAGTCTGGCACAAGTCCATGACGGCACCTGTGTATTCCGTAGGTGACAAAATATTGATTTCCAAATACGGTTCTTCGATTTTTACAATCGAATGGGCACTTGGCATCTCAGACGGATTATCGATGACATATGCCTCATCTTTGCCTTCAAGAGTTACTTTGTACTCCACCGAAGGAGCAGTAGCAATGAGGCTTAGATTAAACTCACGCTCCAAACGTTCACGAACGATTTCCATGTGTAAAAGACCCAAGAACCCGCATCGAAACCCGAATCCAAGTGCAACAGAAGACTCAGGTTCATAGGTAAATGAAGAGTCGTTTAGTTTCAGTTTTTCCAAAGACTCTCTCAAGTCTTCGAATTCGTCGCCATCAATTGGATACAATCCACAAAAAACCATAGGTTTTGCCTCTTGATATCCCTCCAATGGCTCAGTGGCTCCGCCTTCTTGCCAAGTTACGGTCTCTCCTGATCGCGCTTGGCCAATATCTTTGATTCCGGTGATAAGGTATCCGACCTCTCCCGGACCAAGTTCAGCAATTGGAACTTGTATCGGTGTTCTCACTCCAATTTCTTCCACGCCATGAAGAGTTCCCGCTTGCAAAAAACGTAACTTATCACTAGACCGAAGCATGCCATCCATAACGCGAAGCGAGGATACAACGCCTCGGTATTGGTCATAAATAGAGTCAAAAATCAATGCCCTAAGTGGATCATTTGGGTTGCCGACAGGCGCAGGTATCCGGTCGACAACCGCATCGAGCAAAGAATCAACTCCAAGGCCTGTTTTCGCTGAAACCCTAATGATTGAATCTGCCGGGATTCCCAGTACGGTCTCAATCTCCTGGGCATAGCGATCTGGATCCGCAGCTGGCAGGTCGATCTTATTGAGCGCAGCCACAATCTCAAGATCGTTCTCCAAGGCCAAGTAACAATTGGCAAGGGTTTGTGCCTCTATTCCTTGCGACGCATCTACGAGTAGAATAACCCCTTCACAGGCAGCTAAGGATCTGCTCACTTCGTATCCAAAGTCCACATGACCAGGCGTATCGATCAAATGTAGTGTATAACCTTTCCAAGATACACGGACATTTTGGGCTTTAATGGTTATCCCGCGTTCTCGCTCAATATCCATCGAATCGAGATATTGCTCGCGCATAAGTCTGGGATCCACAGCGTGCGTTAGCTCAAGAATGCGGTCAGACAGCGTTGATTTGCCGTGATCAACGTGGGCGATTATTGATAAATTACGAATTAGTTTAGTTTCTATCATCTCTTCAAAGATCAGACTAGGATACTCTGACGCATTTACGCTACTAAAGCGCTAAACTGATGAATTCGCGGAACCCACTGAACTGTGCCTGCACCAATGTGCAGAATCATTTCAAAGTTTTCGCTACGAATTTTCATTGAGATTTAGTTCAGGCTAAAAGAGTAACAGATACTACTGGAGTTAGAAAATGGCAAACATCAAGAGCCAGATCAAAAGAAATAAACAAAACGAAAAGGCGCGTGAGCGCAATAAGGCCGTTCGTTCGGAGCTTAAAACCAGAGTCAAAGTCGCCATCGCGGAGTCAGAAGCTGGATCAGAGAACAGCGCTCAGGCATTACGCACCGCTGTCTCCAAACTTGACAAGGCAGTCACCAAAGGCATAATTCACAAGAATCAAGCTTCACGTAAAAAATCTCGCCTTATGGCACGCATCGCCAAGTTGCCAAAAACAGAAGCGGAATAAACCGGACTATCGATTGCCATGAAAAAGCTCGTTGCTGCTACCAAGCAAGAGTTCGCATAACTTGGTTTGAACTATTTATCAGGATTACAATTTTCAATCACTACAATCTCATATATAACCGGGATATACTCATGTAGTAGTACTACTTCTAAGCTAAACGACCAGGGATCCAAAAGTTTCAACGGTAGCGTGTTTTCAAGCATGGCACTTCTATTAAGATTTTTTGGGGTCAACTAGATGATGGTAGGCCCTCCAACTTTGTGGTTTCGGCGAGTGCCTCAAAAGCGTAATCGGAACACAAAACACTTAGAAATATCCTGGCTCAGGTGCGTTGAGTAAAACAAAGTCAGAATTCAGAAATTCGACGTTAATCGGCCTATGATTGATAGTAAGAACGCATTATGCAAGCTGCCATGAATTTGAACCGCAACCGAGGGCGTCGTAATCCCGTGAGTTAGTTGATTTCACAGAACGAACGTGAAAGACGACGGAATTTGTCTAAGCTGCGCATATTCTGAATTGCTTGCCATGTCTATGGCGCAAAGTAACCGCTCACGGCTTTCCGAAGTATGACGCTGGAATCCTAATACTTCGATCGCTTCGCGCAAAATCTCCCCATTAGTCCGCAAACGTTCGTCTGAAGTTATCCACTGCACTAAGTGCAAAAGATCTCTGTCAGAGTATTTGCCGATTGCCCCCAGACCGACAACAACCGACATTGTTCCATTCCTGCGTGAACTATTTTGGGTAGTGACAGCAGTAGTTCTCGTTGGCTGCAGATGCCCGCTAATCATATTATTGCTTCAAGAGCCATCTAATACTTCGGCTTACACGCGCAGAACACGCTCTATAGCTCCGCTCTCAATGCAAAAGCATTCCATTGACCCAAATTCTACGAAATGTCTACCCCTGTACTTCAAGTATGTATTGGCGTAAGCGATCTCGATCCTTAGTGTTCGCCGACGAATGGTCGCTCGCTCCATCGGTCTCTAGTGCATGATGGTCGCGGCCACCTACCATTGCCATTCCATTGAGAAACACGCGTCGCGCTAAACAAACTCTCTCTTGAGTTGTCATTACAGTCGAAAACCGCGCCATAACTGCTCAACTTGCGCAACTCCGAAAACATCCGATGACTATTTTCAATCTTGCGACCACGAATTAACAACACTTTATCCTAGGATTATCACTCTTGGAGTCAATCTCGTTACAAAATTGAGAACGTATATAATCCTCTACTTGAGAAGTTTTAGCAGGCCAAGCGTGTAATATCTAGTTGGCAACACGAATATCAGTAGCTAACTCGTCCTTTTCGCCGGCTTCTATGTCCGTGCTATCAACACTGGATCCGTGAGGCTCGTCAAAACTCGCACCCGCAAAAAGTGCAGAGCGCGCGCGGTCTGCAAGCTCATGAAAACGTGGTGTTTGCAGGACTTCGATACCACGAGGGTACGGAATATCTACTTTTATGCGAGCAATAATTCTCCCTGGTCGTGGAGACATTACTATTACTTGATCTGCCAGAAAAACAGCTTCTTCGACAGAATGGGTGACCAAAACTGTCGTTACGCGTCGCTGAGACCATATTCTTAAGAGTTCCACATTTAGGCGCTGCCGAGTCACCTCGTCAAGGGCTCCGAACGGCTCATCAAGTAACAAAACCTCTGGTTCAAGCGCCAAAGCCCGCGCAATTGCCACTCGTTGGCGCATGCCTCCGGAAAGCTCAGAGGGCTTTCGCGCGCTGAACCCCGCTAGTCCAACAAGGGAGATCAAACCTTCGATCATGTCGCTTGGAACCGGTCGTTTTGCGACTTCGAACGGGAGTGAAATATTCTTTTTTACAGATCGCCACGGAAGCAACGCAGCATCCTGAAACGCTAATCCAATTCCATGCCGACTCCTAATCTTAGCCGGGCTACCGCCGTGCAATTCGAGACTTCCCTCGCTAGGTAGTTCAAGGCCAGCGAGCATCCGCAAAATCGTCGTCTTTCCGCACCCCGAAGGCCCTAGAAGAGCAACGAAACTACCCCGGTTGGTATGTAGGTCGATCGACTCCAACGCTACAACCGTCTGGCCCTTCAATGGAAAGACCTTTCGAACGTTTGACACAGCAATTCCTCGGTCATCCGTGGACTCTTCAATTCTAGTCGTCACGTGCCTCCCCTTTCTTTTTTTCCACCGTGAGATCATCAAGCAACTCGCGAAGCAGTATCGCTCTTTGACGATGAACAACTTCTTGCATCCATTTCCCACCAATAACTATGCAACCACGACCAAGAGAATCGGTTTGTAGCGTGCTAACCCGATTATTTAGGTCAAACAACACTTGACCTGAGTGAGTAGCAACCTTGAGGTCTGGCATCAAAGGCACTTGCTCACTGTCAGGTGTTTCTCCCCACGATGTCGTATGTACAGTAATTACAACATTTTCAGTTGCGGGAACTTCGAGGGCTAGTGCGCCTGATTCACCTGCTAGAGCAGCAACGTTGCCAAAGTTGCGACCCACAACTGCTACCGTCAAATGAGCGAAAGAATTTTGTGCGGCGGCTATCACGCATCTAGCAGTCGCACCGGTCCCCACGACCTGAATTACCCCATCTATACAATCCGGTGGAATCAACCGACGTAATACCTTTTCAATCGCAGCAACATTAGTGTTGTACCCGACAATCTCGGTTCCGCGCCGAATAATCGTATCCACGACACCAATCTCTTTGGCAACGGGGCTCAACGACGTGCAAAATTCGCCCGCGCGCCGCTTGAACGGACTTAGAACAACTGTTAGATGCCAATCCGCGATATCCACACACCGCTCTAATGAGTCCATTGGTCGTATGATCACGTCATCTATACCATATTCTTCTAGGATGTCGCGAAATTGAGAACTTCGGCTAACGGCTTCACTAACAGTTCCAACTGCCAAGATATTTGCTTGAGGAAGGTCGGCAATTTTCAATTGTTGCAAATCAGTCATGGACTCGCCTCTTTCGAAGTAGCACTAGCTGAGAGTGATTCCCCAACTGTAGGTGTTTCAAGCCGCACATTTACTGGCTTGACCATTTGACCTTGAGGCAAGCCCACGATTTCGCCTTGCATGCATACAGTTTTACCTCGCAAAACGGTTCTCACAATTTTCCCCGCAACTTTCCAACCATCAAATGGAGTTACTTTATATTTGGAGTGCAGCTGAGTGGCGTCAATAACTGAAATTTCTGCGGGATCAATTATGACAAGATCTGCGTCATATCCAACGGCCAAGCGTCCCTTATTGTTGAGATTCCAAATCTCAGCCGGCCGAGTGGAACATAGCCGCACCACGTCTTGCATAGATAACACCTGATTCGATACCTCTGACAACAAAAGGGGCAGCATAGTTTCGACACCAATAAAGCCAGATGCCACGTCCCAGATGCTCTCTCCACGCTTCTCAGTATCAACATGAGGCGCATGATCGCTTCCTATTGAGTCAATGGAACCTCCAGGTCTTAAAGCTTGACGCAGATAGTCTCGATCACTTGTAGGTCTAATCGGAGGATTAAGCTTTATTAAAGGACCATAGGTATCATATGCAGCTATATCAAGTAAAAGATGAGCAATCAACACCTCAACTGACACCTGAGCACCGCGCGCCCGCGCAGCGATAGCTGCATCTAATCCGCGCCGTGATGAGATATGATGCAGGTGCACACGAGCATTCGCAGCGATGGCCATAGTCAAAAAGCGCTGAACTGCTTCTTCCTCAACAAAATCAGGGCGAGACTCAAGGTGTGCGATAGGGTCTGTACGTCCTTCATTACGGAGTTGATCTCGTAAATAATGCAAAATGGAATCATTTTCCGCATGAGCACCCACTACAAGGCCGGCTTTCTTAGCCTCAACTAATCCAGTAAATATTGCTCCGTCCGGCGGACATGCGTTATTCCCTGTTGTTTCTCCCATGAAAAGTTTTAAACCTGCGGCCCCCTCGTGTGCAAGGGCACCAATTTCGCCGATACTTGATTCGGATAACATCGCGAACAATCCGAAGTCCACATAAGCAGAACGCGACACAAGATTTCGTTTTTCGACAAACGTTTTTACCGACGCCACGGCCGGAACTGTATTTGGCATATCGAGCACAGTCGTGACACCGCCGGCGGCTGCCGCCCGACTACCAGTAGAAAAGTCCTCTTTTTGAGTAAACCCTGGTTCACGAAAATGCACATGACCGTCCACTAGCCCGGGAAGAACGAGTTGGCCAGTGGCGTCGATTATCTCATGCGCATCAATCCTTTCACCGATGGCAACAACCTTCCCATCACGTATGCCGATATCCGCGGTAATGGTGTGATCTGCATTTATAACTATCCCACCACGAATGACCAATTCACATTCGGTCTTCATCTAACTCCTTACGGTATTATGTCTATTGACTGAATTGACAACAACTAGATTCACCAAGTTGCACTTTTTCTATGCGATCAGATCATCGCGACTCCGATGCGTTTGGCGGCGTCCATAACCAGGGCTGCGGTATCATGCTCAGGCAGCGGGCGAATTGATATAACTCCAATACTTGCTTGAGCAACACTTGTACCAACGTTGATCGGCGCAGCTAGTCCCCAGGTTCCTTCGTGCACCTCACCAGCACTCACAACGTATCCAGCCGTGCGTCCAGCGGTTATTTCGGGACGCTCATTTCTAAGTGGTGGACCGCCGACTAAAATCGCCATGCCTTCGGCTCCGATTGCCAACGGATGCCGTGAACCTAACCGAAATGAAAGGTCGAGCGACACCTGAGTAGGTTCGACTACTTCGATCACTACTGCTTCGTCTCCATCACGGATAAGCAAGATTACGCTTGCTCCTAGCGCATCGGCTAAGTCGCCAAGAATCGGCCCAGCTGCATCTCTAAGATCGTACTTTACTGATCGAGCCAGTTGAAGTACTCGAGAACCCAGGCGAAACCGTCGACCCAGGTCTCGTTTTACGTAGCCTCGTTCTTCTAATGTCTTGATGAGTCGACTGATGATCGCTCGATCGAGTGACATTCTCGCTGCAATCTCCGGAACGGTAAGCCCTCCTGGCACCTCAGCAATCAACTCAAGGATTTCGATTCCTCGTGCCAACGTTTGTGATCCCTGGCTATTTCGTTTCCTTAATTTATCTTTTTGCAAAGAAGAAATTGGCGTCGTATTCGAAGATGGTGACGTGTCTTGATCCAAAGTTGGTTTCATTTAATACGCTCCACGGCGATGCGTAGATACCCAGCGATACATTCCAAGCACATTAGCAAACCACATTTCTAAAAAACTGCCAAGTGCTCGATGCTCGTCGGAAAAGCGAACTAATTTGTATATTTCATCCCATCCCTTGCCGCTACGAACGAGTCTTAATACTTCGTCATGCAGATTTGTCATATAGTCAATTTGGAGATACAAATCACTTTTGATACCAATATCCCAATGCCCAGATCCTAAAAAGGTAAAATCATGATCAGCGATCCAATACAATGATTTCATCCAACCGTCGTAGTAGAAGTCTGGAAAATCGTAATACGGAACACGGCGTATTGGACAAAAATCGGTCGCCAGTAACAAACCTTGCCGAGCGAATTCGATCATAATCATGCTATTTGAATGGCTTGGTGCGATCCAGTTGAGGATCACTTCGTCGTGATCTAGAGTTATCGCATAAGACTTTTCAAACGCAATGTCGGGCATGCCAGTTACAAGTTCTTCACCCGCGATGTCTATTGCAGCATTAACGTGCGCTACTACTTTCGCGCCAGCATCTTGCAATACGCCACCGCCGCCAATGTGGTCGTAGTGACTATGGCTATAGACAACCCAACGAACTTCGCTATCGAACCGAGTTTTAACCTCTTGGATAAGCCAGTCTGAAAGTTCGGGGGTCGATGGATCCGTAACAAGTGCCCCTTGTGAACTTAGGAGTAGCAAGCTGTAATGGCCTCCAGAACCAGAGGTATCGACACGCCAAAGCCCAGACTCTTGTTCGACCATCGAGAATTGGTCTCTCGTTTGCGGCTTCGTCAAATCATGCATGAGAACTATTCCCTTGCGTCTGAGTATCTGTCAAGAATTGTATCGCTTCCTCGATGCTTACCACGTTTGCGTAACGACGACCGATATCGATCAGGTTTGCGTCGTGCGCTCCTTGGGTAAGATCGCCAACACAATCTTCGATTACCATCGTGGGAAATTGATATGAAAAGGCGTCAGTCACGCTCGCTCGAACGCAACCTGACGTATTGCATCCAGTCATGAGCAGGCAATCGATGTGCTGAGCGTGCAATAATTCGAGCAATAAAGTCTCAAAGAAACACGATGGCCAGCGTTTAGTAATCACTGGCTCCCCTTTCGGCGCAATTCGATCGTCAATCTTCGACCATCGCGTATCGGTGAGAACCAATCGATTGTGCGGAGCCTTATAATTCCATAGTCCTGCAGCAGATGGTGAATCATACGCTACTCGCACATAAAAAATAGGCACTTTGTACTCGCGAGCAACATCAAGGAGCCGTACAAGATTAGACACAGCACGCTCGATAAGTGGTGATCCACCACCTGCGGAAAATGATGGGTCGGTAAACGCGTTCTGCACATCTACCACTACTATGGCGGGCTTATATCCCATGGGAATGTCGCCTTGCCCATAAGCGTGCCAGGGATTCATGACCGACAATGGCTCGGAATTATTGAACAGCGCGTTCATGATGTTTCTCCTAATTGGTCAGTGGAAACAGCCAACGGCGTTCGCACGAATACAGCTACAGGACCACCGCCTTCAGGACCGTTGTGGCAAGTATGTTCGCCTCCCGAAACAAACGTCGCAACAAGACCAGTTGCAGTAGCAATCATTCCTGCCCCCACAGCTTTTGCTTTTACGTGATCGCTGGGGTCCCATGACTTGTCCGTATGCTTGCCCGCTTGCGCGTCGCCCAGAGAAGGATATGGCATTTGAGTCTGCGAATTTAACATCGCGCGCTCCAGCTGGGGTAATCCATCCACACGAATCGGGGCAGAGTATTTAGCAAACGCCTGAATGACTTGACTTGGATACCCACTAATTGCTTCTGAATCTAGATCTAATCCGGCATCCACCAAAGCATCAAGCAGCCCTTGTGAATCTCCAGTCCAACCTGACATTCCTAACCCAACTCTGACATTGGACACAGTGTCTGAACGCATGCCGAGCACGACAACGTCGCCATTTCTTTTTTCGCCAGCAGAAGAAACAAACGCCCTAGTACTAGAAAGGGTTCGGTCTCGCCGAAACGATCCCGAAGCGAATATTTTCGAAGCCGAGGGAAGCTCGTCAAGTGCATATCCAATGCCAAGTGCAACGGCATCGTTAGCTATGGATACGCAGCCATTAGGGCCCATACTCAGTTCGTACGTTACCAAGTCAATTCCTCTGTCATTCGCGTAGTCAATGTCATGTTGACTCAGCGACGGTCCCTTTGCTACCACCGCACGTACTTGAGCCGGATCTGTTATTCCTGCATAAGCCATGGCGGCTAATGTCGCTTGTGTCGCAACTCTGATGTGCTCCAGTCTTCCAATGTCTTTCGACAGAATTATCGGCATTGTTGCCGTTCCAATAACGAGTCCGTCTACGAGCGAATCGTTAAATTGATTACGACATAACCATCGCTGTGTAAATATAGTTACGTTTGGAATCAGCGGTCGTGGACACCCAGCTGATACTATGACAGGAATATCTTGGTATGGTTCATCTGCAAGCGAAGGTATCACCCGGATCATCCACGCCCTAAGAGTCTGTTCAACTATGCCACGTTGGGGATCGTCAGCCAAACCAGTACCATCCGCCTTTGCAACCATAGCAACCACATCTGACGCACAGATGGAACCCCGCTGTAATAGTTCATCTAAGCCAGATACGTCATCTGGCGTCTTCATAGGAACCACGTAAACAGACGCCTTAGGAACCCAATCTTTTGAGTGAATTCGAGTTGAAGCATTTACAGAACCAGTAACGGTCATACTGCAACACGATTCTCAAGAGCTCCAAATATTTCCATAGAAATAAGCGATACAAGTGCGATAGTAGCAACGCTGCCCCACAACATCTGATAGTTTGAGGTGCTAATCGAAAGGCTAATTAAATGACCTAGGCCATTACTGGTGGCGAGCCATTCCGCTACTACAGCTCCAAGTAATGCCCCTGGGATCGATATTTTCGCAGCTTCTAAGACCGATGGTAACGATAACGGAAGTCTAACCTTTATTAGGGTCATAATCGCGCTCGCACCCAAGCCCCTCATCAGCTCGTTTGCCGCAACGGGGGTGGAGCGTAATCCTTCGGTAAGCAACACGATCGAAGGAACAAAAGTAATGGTTGCCGCAATCAACGCGGCTCCGAGCAATCCATGACCAAATAGTAACGTGAATACCGGTACCATTGCAACCAGTGGAATCGATCTCAAAGTAAGTACAACAGGCATCACTACTGTTCCTAGAGATGGCACCAGGGCGAGTAGAATTGCAAAAAGTAGGGCTGCAACTGATCCTCCTAACCAGCCAAAAAAAGTATCGCGCAGAGTACCCAGCAGTCCGCGGGATAGGATCCCTAGATTCGCACTGGCACCTGGAGTTGTGACAAGAAATCGCCAAAGATCTAATGGAGATTTTGCAAAATAAGGATCAATCGGCAAAAACAAAACGGCCGCTTCCCATACAGCAATTACGGCTAACGCAGTTATGATCGGCGACCCAATATCGCGTATGAGACTCCGTTTGTGTGGCGAAACATTAACTGTGCCAGTACTCATGCCAAAATCTTTCGCGACTGAATGCGCGAGCTTTCGAAAAAAC
Organism: Actinomycetes bacterium; assembly: GCA_021785005.1. GTDB lineage: Bacteria > Actinomycetota > Acidimicrobiia > Acidimicrobiales > Acidimicrobiaceae > Acidithrix. Next base: position 5,952 of record JAJYGT010000124.1, on the reverse strand, counting down.
AGAAATAGCAGCGACGACAAAACAGTTATGATGATTGCCACACCCCAGGTGCGGGGGATATTCAGTAACTGCTGTGCACTCAGAAGCTGCACGCCAAGTCCGTTATTTCCGCCGAGGTATTCTCCAAGAATAGCTCCCAAAATTGCGGCTGGTGCGGACAGCGCCAGGCTATTCGCTAGACCACGCAGTCCGCTTGGAATGCGAATCTTGGCGATCACCATTTTGGAGCTACCGCCCAATCCTTCGATCAATTCAATTGCCGTCGCAGGAGCAGACTTTAGACCGCTAAGAGTGACAGTAAGCGTTACGAAAAATACCGAAACGGCCGCCATCGTAACTTTGACCAGGTCAGGATTCATGAGAATAATCAAAAAAGGAGCCACTGCCACAACCGGCGTGGCGTAACTCACCGTCGCAACCACGCGAGCTGGACGTTCTAAAACGGGCAATACAATACAAAGTAGTGCAATTATCACCGCCAGGACATTCCCGGCAATCCATCCTCGTAACGCTTCCCAACCAGTAATTCCAATGGCGTCTAGATAAAAGTGGTTGCCATAAATATTGTTGGCCACGCTTAGAGGGCTCGGAATCAAGTGGAGACCGATCGACAACACAGCGCCGATCTCCCATACCAGCAGAATCATCAAAAAAAGAATTGCGCGGCTAACCACTGGCGAAAGTAAGTTCAACCGCAAGGAGTTGATGCGTTTATATCGCTTGTCGTGAGTGCGGCTAAGTGGCGTAGATATGTTTCCCAAAGCGTCAGACGACAGGTCCACCACTGTATGCCTCCCTAAGCACTTTATTGCTAAAGAACGACGCTTGCCCATGAACACCGCCGATGGCCAGAGATCTAAGGGTCCTAGCAATATTGCTGTTAGTCATCCAAAATAAGCCATGAGCTTCCGTGTCTGGCGTACTCACAAAGGGTATCTGCGCTTTGGCTTCAAGCTCCTGCTGACTTAAACTAAGATTTTGGGATTTGCCATAAATGTCTGTCGCTACAGTTGCTGCCAGCACCGGATCAGTAACAGCCTTAGCCCAACCCATAGCTTCGGCACGCATAAATGCACCAAGTTGTTTGAGGGTCGCAGGATTATTTACGTCAGCAGTGCGAGCCACATATAGCTCTTCCATGAATGGTAGATTGTTAGCATAGAAGGCAAGAACTGCCGTTTTTATGCCTTGTTCCTCAAGAATGATCGGCTCGTTGGTAATATAGGCAATTTTTCCATCAATTTCGCCATCAATCAGTGGCTGCAAATCGTACCCTACCGTAACGACGTCAATATTGGCGTTTTCTAAGCCATTAGCCTTTCTAAATGCGTCGAACAACGACGCCGACGGGGGATCAACTCCGATTCTTTTCCCAACCATATCTGTTGGTGTAGTGATTGGCGCAGAGGCCTTCGACACCACACAGTTCGGGTTACGCTGATACCCCGCGCCAATCACGGTCAACGGAGCTCCGTTTATAATGGCTGGGATACAATCGGCCGTATGGCTTATACCGACAAACGCCTTACCAGCAACTACAACTGGTTCCACCGAAACATCGGCGCCTCCAGGCAATAAGGTCACGTCGAATCCTTCAGCTTTGTAATAACCTTCCTGCTTGGCAAGAAAGCTACCACCGAATTGAACGTTTTCTAGATAGTTGAACTGTATCCCTACGCTAGTAAGCGTTGCCGCGGCGCTCGTAGACGCGACGGACGATCCACACGCCTCAAGAATCGATCCGCCGGCAATTGCGAGACCCGTATATCCCGCGGCAATAGCGCCCAGTCGAAAAAATGAACGACGGTCAACGGGTTTTAAATTGATTTCCATGGGGCGGGTCATTCGTATCTCCTATTTGTGCGATATGCGCACCTCTGTGCGTATAGTGAACAGTAAACATCGTCCAGCTTTGTCTATTGTTATTTCCGCCCTGTTTCACTAAAGTTACATTTGCATTAACACAGATTTCGCCGACCGAGATCCTCATTGGCGTCGAATGCAAGCCAAAGGAAACTCAAATTCATTAAGTACTACGCATGGCTATGGCATTGTTGATGCCATAGCTCATAATCTCGGCACACCATGCACCAAATAGCTCAATGCCTGTATAAACGCCATCATTTGAGAATATGGAATCGGCATATTCTGTGCACGAAATACTTGATACCAGCATTCTTAGACACGTTCCGACCCAGCCTTGCAAAAAATATGAGAACCTAAGCGGTCGCTGTTGGCGAGCCGAGAACACCATATAACGCCAACGGTCGCACCACATAGACGACAATATTGGTTCCGATGTTGTGCCACCTATTCGTGGGTTAGCAGCGTAACGCAACCTCTTGCCCTTATACTTTGCAATCAAAAAAGATATCGCACGTGACGAAGTGTCCGACACAAAGGAAAAATCGTGATTTCACGCGCCACCGACGACGCAACCGTTTCAGGTCTATATATTCCGTCTACGCCCAACAATGTTCTTTGGGGTCTATTACCATGTGGCGACGACCCGCCCATCGCACGGATAAGATCCGGTGACATAATCACCATTGACACAGTCTCGCAAGAAGGATTAATGGAAGACCAAGGTAGAGATCCCATTTCCTGGTTTAGGTCACGAGGGATGAATCCATCTTTTGTTCTGGATGACGCGATCGATATCGCAAAGAATTACCCGCTGAGAAATTTATCTTTGGCTGGGCCGCATATCGTCACGGGACCAATAGAAGTAGCAAATGCTATGCCTGGGGACATACTAAAGGTTGAGTTTTTGTCGTTTCTGCCGCGCGTACCATTTGGGGTCATATCTTCGCGTCACGGTCGCGGGGCTCTGTTTGATGAATTCCCAAGCGCATCACAAATTCCACTTGGAGACGCGTCGATCGAAAAACCTGGACTTATAAGTGCAATTTGCACACTCGAGGAGAGGTTCGGAATGCAGCATCTGCTTCTTGCACCTAGAGGCTCGCTCCCTCCAATTGAACTCCCGTTCGCGCCTTTTTTAGGCTTGGTCGGTGTAACTCCAATTTCCAAGACTCGATTAAACTCAATTCCACCAGGCGAATATGGCGGCAATATTGATCTCCGAGATCTAATCGCCGGCTCCGTTCTTTACCTGCCCATCCAGGTCCCTGGAGTTGGATTTTACGTAGGTGATCCGCACTACGCACAAGGTCACGGTGAGGTCGCCCTCACGGCGGTCGAGGCCCCTTTGCGCGCCACCATGAGATTGAGTATTATTCCTAAAAAACGAGCAAAAGAATTAGTAGGCACACTCACCCGACCATTCGCTGAATCTAGTGAATATTGGTACTGTGTAGGTTTGGATCGCGATTTAAGCGAAGCCATGAAAAGCGCCGTCAGGGAAGCTCTTCGATTTCTAACCGAGCGCTTCGGATTGCAAAGAGAAGAAGCGTACCTTTACTTGAGCGCTGCTGCCGACTTTATCGTAACCCAAGTTGTTGACAACGTAAAAGGGATACACTGTCAAATTCGTAAGAAAGATTTTCGAAGTTATTTAGAATAGACAATAAGCTCGAACATATCATTCAGATTAAGGCGTAAGACTAGCGGTCATCCAGTGCACAGCAAGAGGTCGACAACTGAGCGTACTGGTTCAGACGTCGACGTCGTGGAAAATTTATATAGCGTCTTATTGCGCAATAATATATTGTGCCTATATTTTCTGTCTTACATATCGCATACAGGGTTTTCACCAAAATGGTAGGTGATAGATACAGCCGAAGTTGCCAAGCTCTTAGACTCATAGAAAATAAAAATACTTTTATTGCAAATAAGATATAACACCAAGGTCGCGATTGAGGGCACCCAATTGCTTTCGCATAAGCCGGAGACATTATGACTCAACCCACCACGGTGGAATTTAAAGCATTATCGGAGAGATACACCCTTGCCCAAGGTGCAATACCGCTTTCGGGAATCCAGGGTATCGTTCGTTCGATTATAGATTCTCGACGTTCTGATTTAGCAAATAAGCTCAATTCGGGCGCATATATTAGTGGTTACCAAGGGTCACCTTTAGGCGGACTTGATACTGAGCTGCTGCGGGCTAAAAAAGAACTTGACCCGCTCGGAATTGTGTTTCATCCTGGTCTCAACGAAGAATTGGCCGCTACTGCGTTAGCTGGTACCCAATTACTTGATGGAATCGCGACCAAGGGTCTCGCGGGCGTAACCGGGTATTGGTATGGCAAGAGCCCTGGCGTTGACCGAGCTGCCGACGCGATACGGCATGCAAACCTGATCGGAACACATAAAAACGGCGGCGTTTTGCTATTAGCTGGCGATGACCCTGGAGCAAAGTCTTCCACTGTGCCAGGATCATCAGATGCAACACTAGCTTCCATGGGATTGCCTGTCTTTTATCCAGGAAATACGAAAGAGCTCCTGACGCTCTCGCGACACGCTATTTTGGCATCGCGAGCATCTGGACTTTGGTGTGGATTCAAGGTTGTAACTAAAGTCGCAGACTCTACTGGCGTTTACGATATCCCAGGTGCCATCCAGGCCGATATCCCAGTCCTAGAATGGCGCAACCGACCGTATCACCACGTGCCTTATGCTCAACTTCTTGGTCCAGTTTTACTCGAAATGGAAGAAACGCTATTAGGTGTTCGCTTGGATATCATCAAAGAGTACATCTACAGAAACAAACTAAACCAGGTGTATGGTTCCACAGACGCAAAGCTAGGGATCATTGCGGTTGGAACTGCCTTCCAAGATCTCATCCAAGCGCTTTCAGATCTTGGAATTAAGGACCACCCTGTACTGCGGTTGATGAAACTGGTTGTAAGTTCACCGCTAGATAATCGTGATATTCGAGATTTCGCACGCGGTCTCACTGAGATCCTAATCATTGAAGAAAAAGGTCCTTTTGTCGAGAGACAGGTCAAGGATTGCCTATACGGCACAACGAACGCCCCCATTATTACCGGAAAACGCGATACATATGACACACCTTTAGTAGCGCTATTTGGATCGTTAGAGGCAGACGATATTGCACGAGTCGTAGCTAGAAGATTCAGTGAATATGCCCAGTCCTCAAGCGTCACCGATCGGATTGACGTCTTGGATGCGATCGCTAATCGAAAGTTGCCCGCGATCGAACAACGAACGCCTTTCTTTTGCTCTGGCTGTCCCCATAACACGTCCACGACGACTAAGGACGACACTATCATTGGTGCAGGCATTGGATGCCATACTCTAATATTGCTCAACCCAAAGGGTAGGGGAAAAATCACCGGCGTTACACAAATGGGAGGCGAGGGTGCGCAATTTATCGGCGTCGCCCCATTTACCGATCAAAAGCACTTTATCCAAAACATTGGCGACGGGACGTTCCACCATTCCGGGTCCTTGGCGCTACGCGCAGCGGTAGCTGCGAAAATCAATATTACCTACAAGATTCTCTATAACGATGCAGTCGCCATGACTGGTGGTCAATCTGTCGAAGGGCAACTCTCGATTCCAGATTTGGTTCAGATGTTATATCTTGAAGGGGTCAAATCGGTGGTAATTACCACCGATGAACCTGAAAAATACCGAGGTATTGAACTCGCCAGACAAACAAAAGTTTTCGACCGAAGTGAACTTCCAAAAATCGAAAAAGATCTTGCCCTAATACCTGGCACCACGGTTATAATCCATGACCAACTTTGTGCGATTGAAAAAAGACGACGTCGACGCAGCAAAAAACTAGATGCTCCTACGCATCAAGTCGTAATAAACGAGAGAATCTGCGAGGGCTGTGGCGATTGTGGCGAGAAATCCAACTGTCTATCTGTCGAGCCCGTTGATACATTTTTTGGACGAAAGACAAAGATCAATCAAGGCTCCTGCAGCTTTGATAAATCTTGTCTCAAAGGCGACTGCCCGGCTTTTCTACTGGTTGACATCAACAAAAATACCAGAAAGAAAAGACTTGTTTTGCCA
>JAJYGT010000169.1 GCA_021785005.1 Actinomycetes bacterium | reverse complement strand
TGATAAGCGATTACGGGGGCGATCGTTAAACCCAATGTAATGATGTTTGCTTTTAATTGCGGGGAATCCCCGGGGGGAATTAATAATGAACGGGTCAAGATCGGCGCTTAAAGCGCTATCCGTTGGTGTCTTAGCTTTGCTAGTGGCCGCATGCGGATCGACTACTGGTTCGGGTTCATCGGCAACAACGGTCACAGGAGCGACAAATGCACCTGCGAGTATCACCATCGGTACCGCGTATTCGGGATCAGGCGCGTTTGCAATTTCATCATTGGCCGAACTGAATGGCCTGAATTTTTGGATTTCAAACGAAAACGCCAAAGGTGGCGTGTACGTCGGCGCCTATAAAAAGCGCATCCCGATAAAGCTAATTAGCTACAACGACCAAAGCGATCCCGCAACTGCTGGAGTACTTTACAATCAGCTAATCACCCAAGACAAGGTAAATATTCTCGTATCGGACTTCGGATCAGTACTTACCGCGCCAGCGGTTTCGATCGCCCAAGCACACCAGCAGCTTCTATTTGACCAGTCGGGGACCGGTATCCCATTTTTCACTGCAAATAATCCATACATCGTCCTGTGCAACCTGCCAGAGTCTTCAATTTGGCCCGGTCCTCTGTCGCAGTTCTTAGTTGCAAAGCACATCGACAAGGTGGCGATCGTTTATGGCACCAACGACTTCGACGTGTCTCAGGCAGAGACTCTCAAGCAAAGCCTCACGGCCGCCGGCGTGAACATTGTCTATTATCAGGGCGTACCCACCACGACTACCAGCTACGGGACAATTCTGACCACAATTGCCGCGGCAAAACCAAGCGCTGTACTCGAATTGGGATACCAGCCAAACGATGTAGCTTTTCTTCAGGCGCTGCAGTCCTCCGGAATTCATTTTCCGATGGCCTTCACAGTCTTTCCTGGCCAGCTTCTCGCACTTTTCCAAAAAGATGTTGGAACGGCGGGTTTGGCCTACACCTACACTTACGCCACCAACTACTTTCACAATTACACGAACGTAAACGAGGGAATGACCTCCAGCGCGTTTTTATCTGCGATATCCAAGGCGTATCCAGGATCTGATAACACGCTTGGACTGCTTGGTTACAACACTGGTTTAGTAATTCAGGCGACGCTCAAAAACGCCACCGACCTCTCTCAGATAGCACTTCGAAATGCGCTTACCAAAATTTCTGGGACACTCAACACCGTCGATGGCAACTTCAAAATCAACGCCCAAGGCGCTCAGATCGGCGAGCTGCTTCCGCTCGGACAGTTGGTTCCCAACTCGAACAATACCGCGGTGAAATTGAACGTGGTCTACCCAACCTCGCAGGCAAACGCCTCCGCCGTCTACCCGATGCCGGGCAGCTGAAAATAATAGGTTTGGCAGAACTTGGCACGCGAGCTTAGCTGCTCTTTTGCCAAATGAGGGAAAGTTAGCGTACTTGTTATTTGAATACTCGATTATTGCCGGGGTTCTTCTCGGGATTTTCTACGCCTTTTTGTCGATGGGTCTGAATCTCATCTTCGGTGTTCAGAAAATCATCAACTTAGCCCACGGTGACATGGTTATGTTGGGCGGATTTGGGGCGTGGGAACTCTACTACACCTATCACGTCAATCCAATCTTGGCTGTGGTAATCGTGATACCGTTCACAGTTGCGCTCGGTCTCGCACTCTATTATCTTCTGATTCCCAGACTTAGCGGCGCCACGGATATGGAGACGCTTTCCTTGGTGCTGTTCTTTGGGGTATCCCAAGTAATCGAAGCGCTGACCACATTAGGTCTTGGAAACAACGAACGCAACCTTCCCATCAACTCAATACCATCGCACCCGATCCATGTTCTTGGACAGGCTTTCGCTGCCGAGGCGTGGGTCGCAGCGGGCGTCTCACTCCCGCTGCTGGCACTGTTCTTTTTTTACCTTTACGGAACGCCCCTTGGCAGACAGACCCGTGCGGTGATGGCCGACTCAAATGAGGCCGCGGCAGTTGGTATCGACTCTGGCCGAGTTTCGGCAATTTCATTTGGGATCGGGCTCGCTCTTGCGACCTCAAGCGGCGTTATGGCGATCTTTGTCCTCGGCGGAGTAAATCCTTCCGAAGGTCCTGGACTCACAATTATCGCATTCGCGATAGTCGTTTTCGGATCGCTCGGAAATCCGTTCGGTACCCTGCTGGGCGGAGTTCTTTTTGGAATCGCATATGAGGCCGCGCAAGTTTACGCCACTTCCTGGTCCGACTTGGTACCGTTAGTTCTGGTCTTGGGCGTAATACTTCTCAAACCACAGGGCTTACTCGGGAAAAGAACTCGCGTTGTCTAGAAAACCCGCCCCGCCTGATCCAAAGGATGTAGATGTGGCCAAAGTACCACCGCGTCGGTTAGTGTCGAGATTTACTCGAATGGTTATAGATCGATCAATCAGTTGGGACCTAGTAGGGATAGTAGTCCCGATTGCCGCTTTTGGCCTTGCCCCGAAATTCTACTCCAATGAACTTCTATTGACATACATGATGGTCTATATCGTAATGGCGCAAGGAATCAATATCTCCTATGGATTCACGGGATATTTGCCCTTTGGTTATGTAGGGTTTTTCGGTGCTGGCGCCTATGCGGGATCCTTGGCAGTCTTAGACCTTCACGTTCCGGCCATCTTAGGAGTACTAATCGGCGGTGTCGGAGGTTTACTTGTTGGCTCGCTACTCTTACCACTTTTTAGACTGCGTGGAGCGTATTTTGCCATTGGCAGCCTCGCGGCGGCGAATGCGCTGGCGGACATAATTTCGAACCCGTCTCTTACCTCTATCACCAATGGGCCCTATGGAATCAACCTGGCATCAGCGTACTCCTCGGGAGAGATATACGTGTCGGCGATGGTCTTGGTCGGCCTATCTCTCGCAGTCGTGTTTTACCTTCGTCATTCACAGTTCGGTCTTTCACTAAGGGCGATCAAAGAGGACGAATACTCCGCGTCGATGGCGGGCGTAAACGTGGTAAAGCAGCGTTCGATCGCCTGGCTGATGGCAGCCACAATGGCCGGCATGGCCGGATCTATATTCGGATGGGCGACTACCGTGTTCTATCCGTCAGCTGTCTTTGACACATCGATTTCGGTTATCTCAATCGTCTTTGCTCTTTTCGGAGGGACGGGAAGTCTGTGGGGCCCAACCTTTGGCGCAATCGTGCTGTATTCGGCATATACCGCGGTTGGCATCTCGAATCCCCAGTACTTTCAGCTCATTTATGGAGTGATCATCATCGCACTCATCCTTTTCGCACCAAAAGGGATCGTGGGGGTCGCGAAAACAACACGAGCCCGTATTTTTACAAGAGGCAAGCAAGTTGTCTGAGGCCGAGCTAGTGGTAGATGGCGTTAGCAAATACTTTGGCGGGTTTTGCGCGCTCGACGCTGTGTCCTTTGAAATCCGCCGCGGAGAAGCGTTGGGATTAGTCGGCCCGAACGGTTCTGGCAAGACTACGCTGCTAAATGTAATTTGTGGGCTCTACCCGCCGACCAAGGGCCAAATATTTTTTAGAGGATTCCGGATCGACGGCCACAAGCCTCACCTTATTGCCAGGGCCGGCATCAATCGAACCTTCCAGCTCGCTAAGCCATTCAAGTCGCTCACCGTGAGAGAGAATATAGATCTGGCTCTTAGCCACAGGAAGGGCGACGGCGCAAGTTTGGACGAGATACTGAACCTGACGAATCTAACCGGAATGGTTGGTCTGGAAGCCGGCAACTTGAATGCGGGTCAACAAAAGCGCCTGGATCTGGCCAGAGCCATCAGTCTCGAGCCATCCGTTTTGTTCATCGACGAGCTTGGAGCGGGTCTTAACCCGGTGGAGCTGAACGAGTTGGCGGAAATACTGCGCAAGATGCAATATGGCGGTCGCGCGATCGTTGTCGTTGAGCACTTAATGGGGTTTTTGGAGAAAGTCGTCGATCATGTGCTTGTTCTGAACGCTGGCAGAGAGATCTTCCGAGGCGAACTGCGCAATGCTCTGAATGATCAAGATGTTAAAAGGGTGTTTCTCGGTGACTCAATCGGCCATTGAAGTTTCGTCGGCGGGCGTCGCGTACGGCAACATGAAGGTATTGAACGATGTCTCGTTGACGGTCGAACAAGGAACAGCGATGCTCATTCTTGGAGCCAACGGGGCTGGCAAAACGACTTTGCTCAAGGCCATAATGGGCTTTTTGCCACTCCGAGAAGGCGAGTTAAGCTTGCTTGGTCACAACGTAAAACAGGCTTCTACTGCCAAGCGGGTCAAACTTGGCATCTCCTACATGAGCGAGCTAGGTTTATTTCCCCCGCTAAGCGTCGAAGACAACTTGAAGCTTGGCTGCCACGGTCTTCATCGACGCAAAGTCAAGGAGAGACTCGATGAAGCCTACGCGATCTTCCCCGACTTGGTTGCTCGGCGCAAGGAAGCGGCCGGGAGCCTCTCCGGCGGACAGCGCAAGATGGTGGGAATTTCAAAATGCCTTATGTCCCACCCCTCGGTTTTGTTAATGGATGAACCATCTGCGGGCCTTTCGCCGAAATATGTCGCCGAAGTTATAGCTGTACTCGGGGAATTACGCAAGACGGGGCTTACCCTGTTGGTAGCAGAGCAAAATGTCTCGTTTCTGGCTGCTGCCGATAACGCGTGCGTCATTGAAAGCGGCAGAATTAGCTTCCGCGGGACAATTGCAGAATTAGAAGACAACACCACGCTTCACGACGCTTTTTTTGGACTTGAGGGACTAAATGACCACTTGGATTCTTGATAACTGGCAAAAAATCTGGATTGTTCAAGGCGCCCATTCCTAGTAACCTAGGAATATCCTGGACAGGATGATCGAGCAGGATGATCGAGTCAGCCAATGACTCGATCATAAATCGGCGTTAAATCAAAACCAAATTCAGTCAAAAGAGTACGTTCAAGGTCAGCACGGTCATTTTGCTCAAGCGATTCCAAGAGATTTGTCAGCCCTGCTAAGGCATCTTGGTCACTAAAGCTTACCCAGCCCATATACAAAAGCGCAACTCGGCGTTGGACAGGATTCGCTTGGTTACGCCCAGCAGTATTTAAAGGACAACGATCATTTGCGCCAATAGATCGAAATATCACCGCCCATTCTAAAATCTGGGACAATCCGCAGCTTGCCACAAAGTTTTCCGCACAAGCAAGAACCAAGTCGTTTTGTACTCCAGAGCGCCACAAGCTAAGTAAAAACGCACTGGCAGAATCAGGTTCAACGCGACCTAGCTGCAAGATCAATCCAAACATCGTAACTTTGCGTTTTTCAGGAATGCGGTTGTAAAACTCAAGTGCTGAAACCCCGGCCTTATTCAACAACGTTATGACTCGGCCTGGATGGACATCTAAAAATTCGGTTTCCTTTAGAGATGTCAAGATAACCGCAACAGCTTCAAGATACAACTTTGCTGACTCGAGCGCATCAACTAAATGCTGAACATAAAACGACTTGGAAAACTGAATGTCGCCGATGTAATTCTCTTGCACTGGTAAGGACTTATAGATCCCCATCGCATCATCAATGCGTTGCATTTTGCACAGAATCAACATTTCACGCACTTGTTGGTCCGCTCTATCGGGAAATCTAGTTTTGAACTCAATATGCCATTGCTTCGCATCGTCAATTCGGCCGATCCCTAGGCAGTTGTCAATTAGGTGTCGATACACCACTGGCAGCCATGCCGGATCCAATTTCTTGTCCAACGCAACTTGACTCATGAGCTCAATCGATTCTTCGACTTGTCCTGCCAAAACTAACGATCGCGAAAGATGAATCTTGGCCTCCATCGTACCTTCACGCGAACAAAAAGTTTTGGCTAGATTCAAATTGCGATCCACTTTTGATTTGCTCAACATGGTCTCATTGGAGTATCCATAGTGGATAATTCTCACGGACTGGCTTATGGTACCGGCAAGTGTCATGTATCGGCTACGAGAAAATACCTGCTCATGAATCTGACCTCTCCAACAGGTATCTACCCGCCTAAGTAGTCGCGCCATTTGGTTTCTAACAGAAGTTCCAACGCCGTACTTATCCTCGTTGGTAATCTCAATGGTAAATCCACTGTTTGTGCCAACCGCGTTGGCTAACTCATCGAAAATTTTGTCATAATCGACTTCCAAAACCTCGTCGGCGTCAATCGCAATAACCCAATCAGAAAGACAATTGTCCTGGGCAATCTGCCGCGCTTTACCAAAGTCGTCAGTCCATTCAAAATAGCCAACGATTGCTCCTTTTTCAGCGGCAATCGCAACCGTTTGGTCACTCGATCCAGTATCTAACACGTTCATAGTTTCAACCAAACTAGATACGGACTCAAGTGCATGACTAAGGGAGTCCTCTTCATTTTTGACGATCATTGCTAATCCAAGAACTTCTGTTTGGGTGGCGCCAGTCGCTTGAATGACCTTAGTTTTGCCATCATTGCGTTTTGCCCATTTAGTGTATTTTGCGGCCGCGCTGAGCGATCCCCTGCCGTATTCCAAGCAAAGGTGATAATTAATAGGTGTTTCTAAATGCACTAATACCGAATCGTCCACCAATATCGAGGTAATGGACGTAGAAGCCTCCTCCGAAAGCTCCCAAGCCAGATCCACCTGATCATTGACCTTATCCATCTCTAAAAAAAGTTTTGTCAAAAGATCTTTTTTCGCCCAAAATGCATCGCTCGCGAGAAACGGACTTGAGGAATATAACCCATAATGGGTTTCAGACCATTCTCGCTCGGCCGCACGAAACTCACTGCGACCCTGGTAGCCAATTCCGGTAACACCCTGGTAACCCGGCAATGTACTCGAACGCGGACAAATGACCGCGCCTAGATAAGTTTGAGCACTAGTTCTCACCCGATCTAAAAAATACCTTGTGCAAAATACGCGGGGAGAGAGAACGAGAATTTGTTCGTGAGAAGCACATTCTATGGCTTTATACAGAGCGTCAGAGATCGTATCGCCGGATCGAATTTTTGCTCGCGCATGCTTTGTAACCTGTGCCTTCCCAGGGGCGACACTTCCACCTGAAAAAGCATAAATAACTTCATCACTCGGACGAACAGACGCGATGAGGTCGTCAAGTTGCGAACTTGCCTGTCGATCTGTATGAGATGCCTGAAAAAAAATGATCGAAAGAGGCTTAGGCATCATGTGAGGTTAAATCGGCAGATTTGTAGCATCGGGTAAATTTAATAACGCAAAAAGTTATATACACGCAAATTTCAAGTCGCCACCAGGGTAGCCACCAGAGATCCCCACTTCGAATGACGCAGTTCGAGTAGAAGTCTCAAACGTATGCTTAGCGTTCTCAGGTAAGTCGTCAACCGACTGGTAAACCGCATCCAAAAGCACTCTTTTAGCATGGCTTCGTTTATCATTGAGCATTGACGTCATTACGTTGGCCACCTCAGAGTAGTTGTCAAACAAGTTCTTTGGGATTTCGCCCTCGTCGGTAGCGTCTTCTGCTGCTCCAGGTGGAATCATCATGATTGCAGCCCCAAGCGCGTTCGTGAGACCTAATGAACAATAAACCACCGCCCCATTTTCACCATCTTCAAAGTTGTATACCGAATAGGTTCCGGCACTCAAGCCGCTAAACGAATTTTGAGTTCGCTTAACTGAAATCGATTTCCCAACTAACATTTCGAGGACTTCCTCGACTTGGTCTGGATTCGGAACTATTAATTCTGCGCCTTGTTCAGACATGTTTCACCTGCTTGTCTATGATTTGTGTCGAAACACCATCAAATAAATCTCAGCCCCACCAATATCAATCTTGGAGCTCAACGCTTCTTGATGAGAGGTTGGATGAAGCGTTCCATTAAAAAATGCGGGCAATCCAAGCTTCAAGCCCGCGTCGATTTCTGACATACGCCTTTTCACGCCACCAGCTACGATATTGATAACCTCATTGATCGCGTCTGCGAGGTCATCGTCTCCTAGTTCTTCGTCTGATTCCATGAACAACAGGGTGCGAGCTAGGACTCCAAAAGAATCCCAAGTCCCAGCCACGCCATACTCAAAATTAAACTGGTCACCTACCAATGCAACATAAGAACCAGGCAAATCTCGTTGGGTCGGCATCAATTCCGAAAGAACCGAAATGCCCTCCAAACCGAGAGTGGAAGTAGCGAGCTCGTCAGTCGAGTCCACCATCGCATGCATCCATGTCTGAACTAGGTTTGGATCAGCCATTGCTAGATCACTCCTGCAGCGTCAAGCGTTTCACGAAACGTCTCCACAGTAAATGGTTTTGCAATTAGAAATATAGCACCTGAGTCACGGGCCAGCAAGTGCATATCTGGCGTACTTTCAGAAGTTACAAATCCAAACGCCACCTCTGAACCACTCGATCGCAAGCTACGGAGGAACTCGAGACCATTCATCTCAGGCATATTCCAGTCCGAGAGAACAAGTTCTGGCTCTTCAGACGAAACCTGCGCTAAGCCCTCAATTCCATTGGCCGCCTCAACAAACTCAGCATCACCATAGCCCGCTTGACGGAGGTGGCGCATGACAATCATCCGCATAGCTTTCGAGTCATCAACAATTAGTATTTTCATTTCGCGCTCCTAGTCCAATCCTTTGTGAGAAGCTCTTTTTGTAATCGACACGTCTTTGCGCGTTCTTAACCGCAATTTCGCGCCAATATTACGGCAACGTTACGAAAGAGTTTGAGATGTCATAGCCGGCGATGTGCCGAACCTCACGCCGCGAGCATGCGCGCTGTTAGGCAGGGCGGCTGACTCTTTCAATTTATAGTAAAACGAATCGCCACTTGGCAACCTGTCAAAGTCTGAGCTTACGTTCATGGTTGTCTCAGAACCCCCCAAGAGCAACGTACCGCCCTTCGACAATGACGTCACGACTTTTTTCATGATTGCCCGCTTGGTATCAAGATCGAAGTAAATCAAAACGTTACGCAAAAAAACAATATCCATGCGAGGAAGCAAAGGCCATTGACCAGCCAAATTCATAGTCGAGGCTTCAACCATCTTGGTAAGATCAGGCTTTACGCGCCATTCTGAGCCAGATTTGGTAAAGTATTTGACCAGCATGGTAGCTGGGAGTCCTCGGTTTATCTCAATTTGGGAAAAAATACCTTCACGAGTGCGTTCCACCATGGATTTTGAGATGTCGGTGGCAAATAATCGTACCCTCCAATTAGACAACTGAGGAAAATGTTCTTTTATCGTCATAGCAATCGAATAAGACTCCTGTCCGCTCGAACACGCCGCAGACCAGATGTTCAAAGTTCGATCCTGACTTCTACGCTCTATGGCTTCTGGCAAAAGGGTCGTCTTTAGAACATCAAAAGGCTTCACATCTCTAAAAAAATATGTCTCATTAGTTGTCATTGCCTCCGATATGAGCTGTCCGATCTCAGAATGAGGCGAGCTATTTTTCCGTAGCGCTCCCACAAGTTCGGCGATTCCATTAACGCCCACACGTCTCGCAACCGGTGCTAGCCGAGATTCAACAAGATAATCCTTGTCTGGAGTAAGGATTATCGCAGTTGAGCTCTTGACGTAATTCGCAAGATACGCAAAATCTGCTGGGTTCAGCGCCATTTTTGGCCTCCAATTTCTCCCTGAGCGGGACCCGGGTTTGAACTTGCGCCCACTAGCGGTTTTGCCGCGGACACCGAGGATAAACTTGACATCGCTATTGAACTCGTTCGTTTGATTATAAATTCAGCGATCGAGCCAAGTGGAAGTACATGATCAGCAATGCCAGCGTGGGTAACATACCCAGGCATACCCCAAACTACCGATGTCGCCTCGTCTTGAGTCACAATTTCAGCACCTGCCGCTTTTAGCTCCTTGGCTCCAATGAGCCCGTCTTGACCCATACCAGTCATAACAAGTGCAGTAACCCGCGAACCGAATTTAACAGCGGAACGAAACAGTACGTCAACTGCGGGTCTACAAGAATTCACCGGTGGTGATTCATCCAACGCTAAAACCAAGTCGCCGCGCGCATTGGAATTTATAACCAAATGATGTTCACCCGGAGCGATATAAACCTCCCCAGGACCGAGGATTTCACCACCAATTGCTTCTCTTACTTTAACTCGACTTTTGGAGTCAAGCCTTTCAGCGAGCAATCGGGTGAAAGTAGCTGGCATATGTTGAACAATCACAATTGGCGAACCCAAGTTCGCAGGTAGCACTGGTATCACTTCACTCAAAGCGTTGGGGCCGCCTGTGGAAATACCAATCACAACTACCGCGGGCGGCTTAGTCCGAGCCATCGGTGCCCGGTAAGCAATGGCGCCACCAGCACTAGAGGTTCGAGGTTCCGGACTTGAGGAAACTTGGTGATTGACGATCGCTTGGGACTGTCCACCAGAGTTTGCTTTGTCTCCACTCAAAGGTAATGAAGTCGAATTAGATGTAGGACGTTTGGTCGGAGAAACAAAAGGCGACGAGCTAAACGAACTTTTAGCAGATTGTTTTTTGGCCCCTAGCACTCGTATTTTGGCCACAAGAGTCGTTGTTATAATTTCTTTCGATGCCTCAATGTTCGCAGAATTAGAAGGCTTGGTGACATAGTCAGTTGCGCCCATCGAAAGGGCATCCAGCGTAGCTTTACCACCTGATTCGGTAAGAGTCGAAAACATGATTATCGGCACCAGCGGATCTAATTTTCTTAAGTGAGAAACTGCTTCGATCCCATTCATTTCAGGCATCTCGATATCTAAAGTCACAACATCGGGGTTCAACTCAGCAAAGCGTGCTATTGCCTCTTTCCCCGACGCTGCAGTTCCAACTACCTCTAGATCTTCTTCGCGCAAAAGTGTTGACGAGATAATTTTTCTAATTACGGCGGAGTCGTCAACTACCATTACCCTGATTCTTTGCCCGGGCGCGGTCACCTAGCACCGAGACCCAAAAGAATCAGCTTCTCGTGGATAACATCCTTGGTAAATGGTTTCATGACATATTCGTTAGCACCCGCTTCTAGCGCCTTAAGTACTTGTTCGATCTCGGTTTCAGTCGTCACCATCATCAACGTCACGTCATCGTATTGCGGTAAAGCGCGAGCGTTTTGGATAAATTCATAGCCGTTCATTACCGGCATGTTCCAATCAACCATGACTAATTCCGGCTTAGGCATAGCATTTAGTTTTTCGAGACCGTCTGCACCGTTCTCGGCCTTTTCAACCGTATAGCCAATCTCAGTTAATATGCGAGCAAGAATCATACGAGTAGCGCTCGAATCGTCTATTACTAATGCTGTGGGCATTCAAATTGCCTTTCTTGCTAGAGTTCAGTAATTCGGTGGAGTAACATAAAGCGAAACCGAACCAATAAACGTTACCTACGCGTCAACCAGAGAGAAGACCGCTCGTTCTAGATCGAGAACGAGCATTAGCTTTCCTTCGAGTTTGTACACTCCACGAATAAGGTGTCGAAACGAAATCTCCAAAGTTTCTGGCGGATCCTCAAACAAATCCGTTTCAACTTCGACGACATCACCAATTTCGTCCACCAACAAGCTCAATGGACCGTCGTCACCGCGCACCACAATGTTCATTGGCAAGCGATCAGACAAGGTCTCAAGACCCATAACCTTGCGCAAGTCAAGAGCGGTAACTATCTGACCGCGCAAGTTGATCAACCCACGGACTACCTCAGTGGACAAAGGAACGCTAGTCATGTGTTGATACTTCAAGACTTCTTGAACATCAGTCACTGCTATACCCAAAAAATTGTTATCAAGGTAAAACGTGCAGTACTGCTTCGCATTCATGTTCAACTCTCCCATTATCTAGTTTCCTAACCCAGCTAGAGCGAAATTCGACGAATCTATGTAGTTGACCAAAGCAGATCCGACAATCTCATCTATATTCACCACATCTGTGACGCGATCATTGATTACAATTGAACCCAATACTTGATTTTTGGTCGAGCATTTTTCGAGATTCATTGCCACGTTAACGATGTCAAGAATGCTATCTACAACTACTCCAACACGTCTTCCATGACCTGAATGCACAACCACCTGGACAGTTGTATTATCCGGATCAGACGCTGAAGAGACTCCTATTGAGCTTGACAGCCATAAAAGTGGCATGATTGAGTCGCGGTACTGGACCACCTGATTATCTCCGGCCCATTCCAGTAGGTCAAGGGGAAACTCTTCCAGTCTGTCAACACTTGAAAGTGGGACTGCAACACGATAATTGTCACCAACTCCGAGCAATAGTAAAGTCTGTCGTTCTACTGCGGATGAGTCGTGCTTGTTGTGCGCAAGGTCGCTCATCTTGCGATCTCTTATTTCAGATATTACAGACGATCGTTGCGCAATACCCATTACGTCAAGGATTAAAGCCACCTTACCGTCGCCCATGATGGTCGCGCCTGCATAAACATCTACGCTTTTTACTTGCTTGCCTAACGGCTTTACGACAATTTCTTCGGTATCAATGACATTGTCAACGACAAGACCAAATTGACGTTCGTCCGCTTGAAGTACCACGATGTTCACGGCGTCATCATCGGCTCTTGGAGATTCAATTCCCATCAACTCACATAAATTCACCAGTGGCAGCAAGTTTCCACGAAGGCGACAGACCGGCGCTCCATAAACCGAGTCCAAGTCGATTTTCGCTTGGGATTTCTCGAGTCGCACTAACTCAACTAACGATACCTGGGGAATTGCGTATCGTTGACCCCCAGCCGCAACTACCAACGCTGGAATAATAGCAAGAGTCAGTGGAATTTTGATTTTGAAAGTCGTACCCTCTCCGGGTGTACTTTGAATATCGATGGTACCGCCAATTTTTTCGATATTAGTTTTGACAACATCCATGCCAACTCCTCGACCCGAGACATTGGTAATTTTCTCGGCCGTGGAAAAACCTGGCGAAAATATTAGGTTTACCAACTCGCGCTCGCTCATTTTGTCGAGTTGATCTTGGCGATATAAACCTTTTTTAAGCGCTGATGCCTTGATTTTTTCGGGATTGATCCCGCTGCCATCGTCAGCTATTTCAATATTTACATGGCCGCCTTCATGGTAGGCTCGCAAAATAAGTCGACCATCTTTGGGCTTACCCGCAGCTATTCTGCCTTCCGGGGACTCAATTCCGTGATCCACAGAGTTTCTCACCAAGTGTGTCAGCGGGTCTTTAATCGACTCAATTATGGTACGGTCGAGTTCGGTTTCACGACCTTCAAACTCAATTTGAATTTGCTTACCAACCGAAAGTGACAGATCTCGAACAACGCGCGGAAATTTAGACCAGACGTTCCCAATTGGCTGCATCCGTGTCTTCATAACACCTTCTTGCAGTTCGGAGGTAATTAGGTTGAGACGTTGCGAAGCGGCTACAAATGACGAGTCGCTGTAGGAAGTGGTGTATTGGAGAATTTGATTGCGTGCCAAGACTAGCTCACCAACGAGATTCATCAACTTATCTAAAAGTCCCACATCAACGCGGATATTAGCATCCGATAACGATGAAGGAGACTTTTCCTTTTCGCTCGATTCTGCGCCATTTGTCGCCGGTGCAACTTCAGGTGCTACAGCTAGATTGACAATTGCTGTGGGCTGCACCTCGGTGTCGGTTATCGCAACTTCGGGACTAGTTGTCGCAATGGGTTTTTTAGCAAATACAAAACTCGACTCTCCGATTTGTACTGGTTCATTCGCCGGCAAATTTGGTTCTTTTTCCGAGGTAGGTTCACTAGATTCGGTATTAGCGGTACTGTTTGTCAGATGTGCAAGCTGGGCTACCAACGCACTGTAATCTCCATCACCTTCCGAGTTCGAAGATTCAATTGCGGCGAGCATCTCCCTAACCGCATCTACGGTTGACAATAGGGAATTGGTAATTTCCGGGTTTATTAATAATACCCCGTCTCTTAGCTTGGATAGTAGATTCTCTCCCACGTGCGCAACGGATTCAAGTTTGTCAAAGCCCAAAAAGCCACAAGTTCCTTTTATGGTGTGAATCGTTCGAAAAATCGAGGACAACGTCTCTTTGTTGCGAGGATCGCTTTCAAGAGTAACCAGATCTTGATCTAGGCGGTCGAGGTTCTCATAACTCTCAACCAAAAATTCGGCAACTTCTTCTGGCAGTTGGTCATCGCTTGGCGAATTGACACTCATCTAAACCCCCGGGGTTACGGTCACGGTAATGCTTATCAAAGTGTCGACAACATAGGTGTCGTTCTTAATGTGAATTTCTTGAAGTATCTCAAAGGCAACGCTTCAATTTGCAAACATTTCAAGCTGGACCGCAAAAAACCAGATTTTCAACTCCGGTCATAAATAGTTAAGCGACCATAAGAAGATGCAGTATTTCGCCAAAATCGTCGTCTAATTCGATAGATAAATTATCGATAATTTACAAGTCTCGTAATAACAACTCAAGAGTTTTTAAATCCACCAAATTGAGTTTTCGTAACATTCTGTCCCGTAAAATCAACAATGGCCATCAATTTCATTAGACACCTGAATTTCCAATATTCCAAGCCAAAAGTGCGATCCGCAACCTTAGGGACAAGGCATTTTGCCCATCCGCGCACTCACGTTCCATTTCGACATCCACAAGATAATAGCCATCGAGGTCATCTTTAGTAAGCTCATACAAATGGTACTAATTGGTAGGCCTCGCGCCTGTACCGCTGGGCGGTACAGGCGTAGAACCGTTTCCGAACAAAACGGATTCATTTTGCCACATCAAATACACTCAATGAAAGTTGTTTTCATATATTGAATATTGACTGCCGCGATCCTATTTTTTGGTCAAAACAGGATCGCGGGTTCCCGTAGCAATTACCTTGATCGAACCTGAACTCGGACATGGCGCGACTTTGCACCTCGGGCGGATCCCCACCAACAAAAGGCTAGCGGGCGACTTCTTGCGAGACGACAAGCTGGCACATTTTCACAATTTCAAGTTAGCGTCCAAAATTTTTGACCGTGGCGGAATTTTAGATTCGTGTTAGCCTCGCAAGATCCTAACACCAAGATTCCGAAGCTTTTCTAAACCTGTCGTGGCGATGCCGCGCCGGAATCTGGGCCACTGGCACACAATTTAACTATGTATGCTGTCACTACCACTTTCGTATCACTTGTTTGTGCTGGGAATCTTGTCGAATAACTCGAGCGCCTCCGGCATCAAGAAAAGCATCCCGCTAGTTAGAAACGCAACTTTGGCGTTTATGCAAAAAAATCGACGCCCGTCATTTCTCTGGTTAGATTCCAAAGTGTTTCAGCAGCTTCCAGGTCATATGCGCTATACGGTGCTTTCACTTTTGTGGGCGCACCTCGCAAGCCCAAAGCTCCGCTTGGTCCCACGTAAGTTCCGTTCACCAAATTCTGCGTGGCCGCAAATACTACGTTTTGGGCTCCGGCATACGCGCTCTGTGCTCCAACATTTTCTGGCACCTTGAATACGTCCAGGATCGAATGTTTTTTCAAGGTGCGCATTGAATTTAGATTCGTCGAACAGTAACCTGGGTGCGCACCAGTAGAAACCAACTTAGAACCTGCCAAGCAAGCTTTGCGACCAAGTTCAAATGCAAACAATAAGTTCGCGAGCTTGGATTGTGAGTAACTGCGCCAAGGTCTGTAGGTTTCTAACGCATTCAGGTCTTGAAAATCCATCTTGCCAAAGCGCGCAGCAAGGCTAGAAACAGTTACCACTCTTGGAGTACGCGCTTTTTTCAGCAGCGGAAGAAGCAGGCCAGTCAGAGCATAGTGTCCAAGATAATTCGTTGCAAATTGCAACTCGTAACCATCGGTACTTTCAAGTCGAACCGGCGGTGCCATAATTCCAGCGTTGTTGATTAATATATCGATTGATGCAAGGTGATCGGAAAGTTTTGCGGCCGCCTGAGTAATAGATGCTAAGCTTCCGAGATCAAATAACGACTCTATTATCTCGACGCCAGGAACTGCGATTTCCAATTTGCGCTTCGCGGAAGACAATCTTTGCTCATCACGTCCACAAAGCACGATTCGATTTCTCGCGCGCGCAAAATAGAGTGCCGTTTCAAATCCTATACCACTAGTCGAGCCAGTAATCATGACCAATTTCATAGCTCAATAATCCTCATACCTAGAAAAGCTTTTGTTATAGTTTAGGTTTCAGATCTATATATTTTCTTTTGAAACCAGACAGTCGATTAATATTTGCGATTGCCCAATCCGAAACTAGTCTGCAACCACGATTTACTCGTATTCGGCGAACTCCGTCACACGACTGTCTGTGACTCGCAGCACGCAACGATAAACTGCAAGTCACTACGCTACTAATACAGTCTTAGAGACACCTAATCCAACTAGACAACTGTTCCAAAAACATGATCTTGCCAAAAGCTGATTACAAAATTATTAGGCTCGGCGAATGCGCTCGTGCAGAGTAAGAATGCGCCTGAAATAAATGTATAAAAAATAATCAAGTCTTTTCGCGACTAATTTCGAACTAAATGAATGCCAATTGGTGCAGGTAGTGAGAATTAAACCGTGCTAGGTGTAATAAATCCAGTTGGGTTTGGACTTTGGAAGATTTGTTATCAAATTAGATCAAAAATTAGTGCTTGCCAATGAAATGATTGCGTATACTTGTAAAAAATCACTGTTTACGCGCAAGGAGGCGCTTTGCTAGTATTAACTCGACGCGCGAATCAAAGCATCATCATCAGCGAAAACATTGTAATCACAATTTTAGATATCCATAGGGACCAAGTCCGGATTGGTATTTCAGCGCCCCGCGATGTCGAGATACACCGCGAGGAAGTTTTTCTTGCAGTTAAGTCAGCAAATGAGGCCGCTGCTGCCAATTCAAAGAACCTCGGTATAGAGTTGGTTATTGTCGATGAGGACCCTAAGACCCAACAACCGGAATAGGTCGCAACAATTATCGCTGATCGTTCCAAATCGTTATTTTAAGCCAATCACAGGTGCGAGTATAACTCGAAACCTAAACCCGGTCGCCACGCCTAAGGGCAAGTGATACGTCATGCGTGACCACGTATGACGACTCCACTTGCACAACCTGGGCCGCTATCTTTTTGTCAGTATTTATGACAATAGGACCAAGCAGATTCACTTGTGGAGTATTGTTTGCCCTGAGTGTTGCTATCAATAATACCAACACGTCAGTTGGGTTAGAAATTGCCAGAAGATCCTCGTTGGCATCGTCAATGTGAACTTTGTAGTCACTGATAACAAAGCGCGGTTCGACTACGACCAGAGTCAATTCCGAGGTCAAAGAGCGGAACGCCATGTAGGGATTGTACTCATCGCCAAGATCAAGTAGAGCGAAGTCTCGCTCAGCAAAAAACCCAGGCATTCCCTTTGGCATCTTAATATTTGCTACGATTCTAAAAGACCCGTCCTGGGAATTTGATTTCATGCCTCCTGCGTGTGCTTGTGTCGAAATTGCAGTCACCTTTCTGCTTTTAAGGAAGATATGTCGCTAGCGACGGTTGAGAAACTTTGGAAGCTGCATATAGCGCAACTTGGTAGTTGGAAAGCGCCTGCTGATATTGAGTTGATACCGCAGCTACATCAACATTTTGTATCCCGCCCAACTGAGTATTTAGGGTTTGTTGGTTGTAGGTCATCTGCTGTTGCATAGTTTGCATCTCTTGGTATTGTGATCCAATTTGAGCCGCCGCTGTCTCCACACCAGAAAACGCTGTGTCAAAATTACCAAGGTCAGACTGAACATTTGCTGTACTACCGGTACTGAGGTGCGAAACAATTTGATTCAAGACGACAAACATATTCGTAGGAGAACCACTAGCTCCAAATGGAGAAGTTACTGTCGCGGGTAATGATACGCCTGGGGCCACCATTCGGGTCTGAGGAGTCGCGTTGCCAAGGTAATTACCCGACGAATCATAGGCCGTGGCGCTCCCGGTCGTACCCGAGAAAATAGCAGTACCCAGATACTGCGTGTTGGCAGAACCAAGAAGAGCATTCGTCAACCCCTGTATTTGGGTACCAATGGCTTGAACCGCCTGTGGACTCATAGACGAATTACCTGCTGAAACTAGAAGCGATCTAACTTGCTGCAATGTACTCATTGCGGTTGACATCGTTGAGTTTGCCGTACCCAACAAAGATAAGCCATCGCTCGCGTTTACTATATATTGATTTGACCGGGCTAACGAAGTTTGCACTCCAAGGAGGTTTGTAATACCTACAGGGTTGTCGCTGGGCTTGGAAATGTTATTCCCCGAAGCCAAAAGCTGTTGTAAATTAACTAAATTATTTTGGTCACCAGCCAATGAATAAATCATTGACGAGCTAAGCGAGCTATCTGCCACGCGAGACGGAAGGAACGTCATATTGCCGCCAACAACGACTGTACGGCTGTCGATATAGTAGATATAACCTTCGCAGAGGCTTGGTAAGCCTGCTGATAAGCCAACATATTCACCATCTCCTGGTTGGTATTAACGCCCGACACGCTCGCAAGGGAGGCAGTAGCGCTCTGCGCGCGCGTTGTTTGAGCATTTGCATTTGCTTGAGAAGTTGAAACGTCCAAACCCACTTGTGAAACTATTGCGGTGTACTGCGCATCTGGCGGGTTTGGAAGCGATCCTAGCGCCGCAACTGCCTGGGCATTTGTTCCGTCGAGTGGCTGATTGTAGTTCTGCGCCGCAGCAATATTAAACGGGTTCGAAAGGATTTGAGAATTAATAGTTATGTTTGCAGCAGTAATTGGCTGGCCAGTTGCGCTTGACAAAAACAAGGGAAGACCATTTGGCGGTGGCGTTGGCGGTGGCGTTGGATTATACGGCTGATATACATACCCATTGGTCAATATGTTATTCACCTGTGTCGCAAATGAATTCGCAAATGCATCAAGCGAAGTCGCATAACTCGGTAGTGGCCCGTTCAAAGCTTGGAGCTGACCGCCAAGCGATCCGGTCGTAATTGGTAAGGTCGTGCCCGTCGAATTAGAAACAATTGATGCTACAGCACCACCTGGCGCTGGAATAGGAGGAGCCGTCGGAGCATGAACACTCAAGGTCTCGGCCGTAGTTCCAGTAACTAGCGTTACCCCGCCCGAAAGAACCGTTACCGATCCGTCAGGATTGTTGGTGATTCGTGCACCAATTTCGTTAGATATCGAATTCAAAATCTGGTTTCGCTGGTCTATCAACGTGTTGGCGCCATTTTGTCCCAAAACAGATGTAATCTGACCGTTCAGCGTTGCTACTGTAGCAAGTTGCTGGTTCAAAGAGGTAACGGTCTCTGACACGGCGGAGGTCGTTGAATTGTAGACATTCGTCAACCCCTGCGAATCAGAATTCAAAGTAGTAGTGAGTTGTTGCGCAATTCCAACCAATTGCTGTCGCCCGGCGCTTTGATCGGGATGATTTGCAACCTGATCGAACGAGTTCCACAGTGCAGAAAGCTGCTCGTTTATTCCAACTGGAGATGGTTCTTGAAAATTAGTTTGAGCCGAATTTAAAGTCGCCAAATAGCTTGTCGAAGAACTCGCGTCTGCTGAGGCGGAATACGCCTGAGTCTGCAAAAAATTGTCCGTCACCTGAGATATAGATGATACGGCAACGCCAGAACCGATTGCAGATCCCGGTTGCACTACCGCAGTCATATTCGTCGTCTCGCGCGTATATCCTGGCGTATCTGCATTTGCCACGTTCTGGCTCACCACATCGAGACCCTGGCTTTGGGCTAAAATTCCCGAAAGACCGATATAAAGCCCCGCGTTACTCACAGCAAACCATCCAAAAGGGAGAGCGAGGCATCTAAGCCGACCCTACCATTTTTAGAATAGATATTTCGAGAGATCG
>JAJYGT010000061.1 GCA_021785005.1 Actinomycetes bacterium | reverse complement strand
GGTATTTGTAGGGGTAAGTTCAGTCTAAAAGCCGACACATCATCTTTACATCAAAGTTATTCCGTTCAAGGAAAATGATGTGATACTTGTGGGCTACTTCTGTACCTGCGCGAAGTAGCCTGCCGCTTTTTTTAGAAATGCGTTCTCAGCTTTTAGTTGAGTATTCTGCTTTTCTAACTCTTTCAAACGAGAACTCTCCTCGAATGTCTTAGGTGCACCATCTTGTCTCTCGGCCCGATTTGAAAGTGTTACCCAACGAGAAAGAGTGTTTGCTTTAATATCTAGGT
Source organism: Actinomycetes bacterium (assembly GCA_021785005.1). Lineage (GTDB taxonomy): Bacteria > Actinomycetota > Acidimicrobiia > Acidimicrobiales > Acidimicrobiaceae > Acidithrix. The sequence goes on along the minus strand of JAJYGT010000061.1, from coordinate 4,066 downwards.
CAGCAGCACAAGCCGGTACTGACTTGCCTGAATTCCTCCAATACTTGACAGCCTCGTCTTTATATTCCGGGGAGTAGTTATTAATCTTGCCACCTTTAGCCATGGTTGTACTTTCCTTATTCACACAGATTCTATATTTCAGCTCTTACTGTGTCCAAGAAAGTGGGCCAGGCCATTATATTTCTATGATCTCAGAGGCGATTCCACAGTTGCCTAAAGCGTCTAAAAAGCTAGGAAACGAAGTGGCAACGGATTCAAACTCGTCAATTATGGTTTCTCCGCAACTCAGGGCGCCAAAGATAGCACCAGCCATGGCAATTCTGTGATCAAAGTGCGACGCTATAACCCGAGTTTGTGGTTTAGTTTTGGCTCCAGCGGTTCCTTCTACCCAAAACCCACCTTCGAGTTCCCCGCACTCTATCCCAAAGGATCCAAGCATTCCAAGTGTCGATGCAATACGGTCACTCTCTTTGTGTTTCAATTCTTCAACACCTAAAAAGCGAGTTCGCCCACGTGCGTGAGCAGCAGCTACAGCAAGAATTGGAATTTCATCGATTATCGACGGGATACCCTTGGGACCAATATCGATTCCAAATAACTCACTTGGAATGACGGTGACAGATGTGGCTCCATTGTGCTGGTTGCCGAGCTCAAAACAAGCTCCCATAGTACGTAGTACATTTATAAATCCGTCTCGCTGTGGACCTAGATATAAGTTGTCAACTTGGATCCGTTGACCTCCTAGTGCGCCAAGTACAAGAAAAAACGCCGCCGCGGAAGGATCACCAGGTACGTCAATCTCGTGGATTGACAGGGTCGAACGCCTCACCCTGATCATCCTTACGCCTTCTTGATCTTCAATCTCGATATCAGCGCCGTAGCTCGCGAGCATCTCTTCGGTGTGCACACGCGTGGGAACCGATTCGATCACAACCGTCTCGCCATCAGCTGAGAGTCCAGCTAGAAGTAGCGCTGACTTTACTTGTGCCGATGGAATGCTCATCGAATAAGTAATGCCACATAAAGGCGCGCCTTGAATTGCTAACGGAGCGAAACAATTATTGGCACGTCCAATAATTCTTGCGCCCATGGCCGAAAGTGGCTCAATAACTCTCTCCATTGGCCTGCGAACAATCGACGAATCTCCCGTCAAAAAAAACGTCTGATTCGCCCTTGGGGCTAGCAAACCACAAACCAACCTCAGCAAAGTTCCAGAGTTACCAACGTCTAGAACTCGCATCGGCTCATTAAACTCGCCAAGCATACCTTGAGCGACAATATCTTCACCGTCATTTTTCAAGACCAGACCAAGAGCCTCAACGACTTGTCTCGTCGACCGGACATCAGAAGCTTGCGACAACCCTTTGATGCGCACTTCTCCAGCACTTAGCAATGACATTAAAAGAGCTCTATGGGAAACAGATTTATCACCAGGCACAATCAGGGATGTATCTTTGATGTCTCCTCCCCTGATAACTACCTTCATGATTTATCTCCAAAATGGTGTTTAAGCTATGATCGCTCTACGGACAAAATAGTTAGAATTTAAATAAAGTTTAGCGCAAAACCGAAGCGGAAAAGAGAGATGGCACGACTATCGCCATATTCAAGACTCACCTTCGGTTTGTCGTGCATTTTTATCTGTCGCTACTGCGCTCCATAAATTCATTAGTTCACTGCGAGTTAGTTCTCGCGATTCTCCTGGTTTCAACTTAGTATCTGTCAGGCTCCCAATTCTGATTCGCACCAAGCGCTCTACCCGATAATTAAATTCGTCAAACATTCGCCGAATTTGACGATTGCGACCCTCTGAAATTATCACGCGTACCCCAGACCCCTCGAGTGCAAAGGCTCTAGCAGGGTGCGTTCTTCCGTCCTCTAATTCTATTCCAACGGTAAACGCGCGTAAAACATCGGCTCTTGGTCTTTGATCAAGCTCGACTAAATACTCTTTTTCAACCTTGTAACTCGGATGGGTCAAGCGATTAGTCAAATCTCCGTCATTGGTTAGAATCAAGAGACCTTCAGAGTCGGCATCTAGTCGACCAACCGGATAAATGAGAGTGTCATGAGGCACCAAATCAACAACAGTCGGGCGATTGTGTGTATCGCTAGTGGTGGAGACCACTCCAACCGGTTTATTGAGGAGGTAGTAAACTTTTTTGTTATCAGCCATGATTGGCACGCCGTCGAGAGTGATCACATCCTTTGCGACATCAGCTCGAGCACCAAGTTCTACTCTCTTACCGTTTACTTTGATCCGACCATCAAGAATTAGTTCTTCTGCGCGTCGTCGCGAGGCCAGCCCGGCGTTTGATAAAATCTTTTGAAGCCTTTGTCCCTCGTCGTTTGGATTTATACCTAAACTTTCCATCAATTTTGATCTTGACGTAGTGAGATTTCTAGAGCTTCAGCAATCTCTAGGCTCGGCGCGAAATCAGTCAACTTTGGTAAATCATCCAAGGAATTTAGTCCAAGTCTCTCCAAGAACATTGGAGTAGTAGCAAACAGTTGCGAAGAACCGGGCCCGTTTGCACGTCCAACAGGGATAATGTAACCTTTTATTGCCAGTAATCGCATAACCTGATCGGAATTGACACCACGTATTATAGAAACGCTCGACCGTGAAATTGGCTGTTGGTAGGCGATGATTGCAAGCGTTTCTAAGGCAGCCCCAGATAATTTGGAATCATTCGTTTCATTGGAAAAAGCGCTCACATACGAATAAAATTCTGACTTTGAATAATACCTGAACCCGTCTTGAACTTTACCAAGTCCAAACCCACACTTTGGATCCTGGTACTTTTGTTCCAGGCGAACCAAAGCATCTTCGATATCGACTTTTTTTACCCCAGCTACTCTAGAGAGGACTTCCACGCTAACAGGTTCGGTTGCAACTAAAAGTATCGCCTCAATTATCGCCTCAACCGGCGCGTCATCACTCACGTTTGGTACCTTTATTCATAAATAGCAACTAATAAATAGCTCGTCTCCGAGCGGAATAATCTCGCGCTTAGAACCGCAGGTGACTAAGTTTAGAATTTAGATGGCGCAACATCACAAGCTCAGTTCAATCTCAATCGGATCTCGAAGTGACTTTTGATTCACGTTTATGATACCTTGGCGAACCAGATCAAGTAATGCCAGGAAAAATACTACAACGTCCATTCGAAGCTCTAAGTCTAAGCATATGTCATCGAAGGTGGCACCACTGTTGGAATCAAGTCTCGATAAAATTCGATCTTTAGCACTTTGCACCGAAATTCGTGGTAACGGAGTAACGTGAGTCTCGGTCAAGCCGGTCGCTTCGCCTTTTAGCTCAAGCGCCTTCATGTACGCTTTGGCCAGTATCGAAGGGAAAATCTTATCTAGCGGATCCGCAATTAGGTGCCTCACGTGCTCGTCGAATCCGGCAGTTCTGGGGCGTCGCAACATACCGCGTTCGAGTGATTTTGCCAAAACAACTGATACATCACGATAGGTTTTGCACTCTAATAGCCGCGCTAACAAAAGATCCCGCTCTTCAAAAAATGCTAAGTCATCGTCGCTTTCGCCGTCGTCGGTCCGAGGAAACAGTTTTCGACATTTGATATCCAAAAGCGTCGCAGCCACAAGAATAAATTCAGTTGCCACTTCAAGATCCAAAGAATTCATGCGTTCGATTTCCTCTAGATAGTCTTGTACCAGTTGGGTGATCGAAAGCTGATAGACATCAAGACTCTTCGCCTGGATCAAAGAGAGCAACAGCCCGATCGGCCCTTCATAGATATCAAGTTTCACTTCAAACGGCAATGTCTTAGATTCGCCTCCCCACGATAACCCTGGAAAACTTAGAGCGCTCAATAAAATATTCTTCAGCTAACGTGTTCAATCCTATTTTAGGTCATCAATCCGCCATTACGGGATTCTCTTAATTCTGCACCGATAACTGCTCTTTAGCCCAAGTTTCGTCGAAAATACCCCCAGAACCCCAGTTTTAGCCCCATTTCAGGCTTAGTTAAATACTAAAGTGCTGGTAGATGGGTGGGGTACCTTTCCAAATAGTGAATGTAGTGCCCTAACAGGG
>JAJYGT010000008.1 GCA_021785005.1 Actinomycetes bacterium | reverse complement strand
TCAACGACGGATCCTAAGTCACGTCCTAAGATAAAGAGAGTCCAAAGATTCTGTGACCAATTTGCACATAACTCGGCACACAATCCTTGAACCCATGCTTGTGTTGTGCATACGGCCACGAAGCGGGACTGTAACACTACCAATACCGTTCGGTGCAACTCCTCTGCGCTGACCGTGCCAGCGTGATTGGCCATAGCCAGGGTGCCGGTAGCATCGGAGAGGAATTCAACTGCCAGGCCGCGATGAAGTGCGTCGCGAGCGGTCGATTCGTCGCAGTTCTGAGTCATGTAACCCGCAATAACGACCGTTTCGATGTCACGAGCCTCCAGCCAAGAAGCGAGGCTTGTCTTGACGAAGGCAGATGGTAGCGTCTTCTCAACTAGATGGTCGTAAGCGCGACTCACCACCACTTCATGCAAGGCAAAGCCATGGCCGCCCTCGGCGAAGATTGGCGAAGTTTTGGGAGCAACTTGCTGAACCACCACAATAGGTATGCCTGTTGCTGCTGCGGTGTCCATCGCGACACCGATATTGTTAAGGCTTTCGGATAGGGCTGGATACTCAATTGGAAGGTTTCCCGACACGTACTCGTTTTGTACGTCAATGACAATCAACGCGCGATTAGACATTTCTCTCCTTCATCAGACTTGGGTCGGCGTACAAAGCTTAATTATGATTACTTACGATGCACAACGCGATATTGAGGGTTCATTTGCAAAATGTTTCGAAGTTATAGTTTCCATCTGCTGGCGATTCAAAGGCTAAATATTGAGCGCTCTGGTAGTTATCCTTATAAAGTGCTTAGGGACAGTGGAGCGGAAGCATCGGTCTTGTAATTATCAGAATAGATTTCGATTATTTCGATAAAAATATTGAGTGGATTGCCGGGTAGTCGCGCTTGTTATTTATCCAGCTTAATAATTTTTTGCGGATTTTGCACGAGAGTTGTTTGCTCAAACGAGATCTTCAATCGCGCCCGAGTATGTTGCTGGCATAAACTTATGTATCCGTTGGGTTGTTTGGAACTTAGCGCGTTTTAGGCTCTTTTATAAGTGTTTAGAGTACCGTACACATTGTGCAAAGTAAGATTTTAATTGAGTAGTTTTAAATTTTCTATATCGTCGGCGAGCGAAAGTGCAAGGGTCGGTCGCTTTGTTGGTCCGAGAGACTCCTTTACTACCCCAGTGTTTATGCCGGTCGGCACTCGAGGTACGATCAAAGCGGTTTTGGCAACTCAAATTGAACAAATTGGGTTTGAGGTTGTTTTAGGTAATACCTACCACCTAATGTTGCGTCCGGGTGTCGAAACGATACAGTCTCTTGGGGGGCTTCATGGTTTCACGGGCTGGAAACGCAATATGCTGACCGATTCAGGTGGGTACCAGGTAATGTCCCTCGGTGCCACCTATAGCGATAAGGGTGCTGTATTTCGCTCAATTTACGATGGCTCTATCCACGAGGTCACGCCAGAACGTGCCACTTTGTTGCAGGAAAACATTGGTGCTGACATTGCGATGGTGCTAGACGTTTGCACAAACTTACCCGCAGGGCGAGATGAGGTTGCACGCGCCATGGAACTTACGCATTCATGGGCCAAAAGGGCACGATCCGCTAAGACTAGGAACGATCAGGCACAGTTTGGCATAGTGCAGGGTGGTGTCGAACAAGATTTACGCAGAGAGAGTGCACAATTTATTTCCTCGATTGGATTTGAAGGACTGGCAATTGGTGGCTTAGCAGTTGGGGAGTCGCGTGAAGCGATGCTTGAATCGATTGACTCTGTTATGAAGGATCTTCCAACAGATGTACCCAGATATTTGATGGGGGTGGGCGATCCAATCGGGGTGATTGAGGCTATTAGCCGTGGCGTGGATATGTTTGATTGCGTCGCTCCTTCGCGCGTTGCAAGGCATGGGCAAGCGATGACGTTTGAAGGTAAGTTGCATTTGAAGAATTTGAAATTCGCCCGTGACAGTAGACCTATCGAAGATGATTGTCCGTGTGTGGCTTGTCAAAGATTTCCTCGGGCGCTCATAAGGCATTTGGTAACCGTTGGCGAACCTTCGGGTGGGACGTTGCTTACGTTGCATAACCTGACATTTATGTACCGTTTGGTCGAACGTGCGCGTCAATCAATTAGATCCGGTACTTTGAATGCATTAGCGGGGTCGATCCGCGCCGCTTGGAGCAACTAAGGTATAGATGATTAATGGAATGCATATGGAGATAAAAATGCTTTTAGCAGCTACTGCGTCAACGCCAAGTGGGTCAAATAGCTTGACTTTGTTTGCGCCAATTTTAATTTTTGCGGCTATTTATTTCTTTTTTCTTAGACCGCGTGCCCAAAAGGCCAAGCAGGCGCAGTTGCAAGCAAAGGATGTTGTCGTTGGGGATAGAGTCATGACGACATCTGGTCTTTTTGGTCGTGTGTCTCGCGTGACTGATGAGACGGTAATTCTTGAAGTAGCACCTGATGTCGAGCTTAGCTTTATCAAGCGTGCAATAGCGCGAAAAATAGACGAGCCTATAACTACGGTCACCGACACCAATGAAGATCATGATGAGTCAGAGTCAATCGTGGATCTGGGACAAAACAACCATGTTATCGAAGGTAACACTTTATCAAGCGAGATCTCAAAGGAACTACCAGAAGACCCTGAAGCTCCAACGCCACGGGCATAGTCACAGTTTTGTTGGGTATGTTATAAGTGCGTCGTTGAGCTAGGTTCGTGACTTTTAGGCTTGAAAATACTTCCTTTACGATGCTTGAAGGATCCTTTAATGTATTCAATTGTCTAACCGGGTAGTTTAATCAGTCGACCATTCAGGGATCTGGGTATAACTTTGGTTCCAAAGGGTATGATTTACTAGCCGATAAAGATGGCACTTTCGAAACTAAGCAAACGGGAACGGTAGAATAGATAAGCAATGAAACGCTCTGGGTGGCTCCTTGTGCTTGGCACCTTTATCATATCGATTGGTGCATTTCTATCAGTATTAGCTCTAAATTACAGTCCCATACTTGGACTTGATCTCCAAGGTGGTCTTTCGGTTGTCTTCGCACCTGCACATAAGGTCGATCAAGCAACACTCAATGAAACCATATCGATCATTCGGAATCGAGTGGATGGATTAGGTGTGGCCGAGCCAAATATTTCTGAGCAAGGGCGAAATATTGTAGTGGAGCTTCCTGGAGTGAAGAATCCCAAACAAGCGCTTTCGATTATCGGCCAAACTGCCCAACTCCGTTTTAGACCGGTGCTGTGCAGTGCACCTCCTTATAGCAAAGCTCCGGCATCGCTACATATCCCGGCTTCGGCACTTACGCCTACTTGTCCCACTTCGTCGACAAATTCGAATCTTTTGGCATACGTGCCTACCTCGTCGAGTTCACAAGACGTAGCAAGTGCAACTGTGATCCTTCCCCAGATTGTAAATAACGTTGTACAAACTAGATATGTGTTGGGTCCAACTGTGTTAGACGGTTCGTCAATTAAAACTGCTTACGCAGGACTATCTTCTAGTGGAAGCTGGTTGGTGAATTTTTCACTGACTAAAACCGGATCCCCGAAGTTCGATGCAATAGCTACTAAGTATTACAAACAGTATCTAGCAATTGCACTTGACGGAAATGTTATAAGTGCACCTCAAATCAATGCCACCTCGTTTGGGGGTCAGGGGCAAATAAGCGGTCAGTTCACTCAAAGTCAGGCAGAATCGCTTGCCCTTGTTTTAAGATACGGCGCACTTCCGGTTCAGCTAGTGCAGCAAACTGTACAAACAGTGTCGCCCACCTTGGGTAAAGCCTCGCTCAAAGCAGGTGTACTTGCAGGACTAGTCGGTTTAGCTGCAGTTATGTTGTATACCATTTTCTATTATCGCATTCTTGGCGTAGTTGTGGTATTCGGGCTTGGGACGACCGCCGCGCTTTTATGGGGAATTATTTCTTATATGGGACATCGTAACGGGTTGACCCTTGATCTATCAGGCGTGACTGGCTTAATCGTCTCGATAGGCGTCACTGTCGATTCGTATGTCGTGTTTTTTGAACGGTTGAAAGACGAAGTAAGAGCAGGTAAGACTATTCGAAGTTCTGTAGACGTAGGGTTCAAGAAAGCATTTAGAACTATCGTCGCTGCTGACCTGGTATCTTTTATCGGCGCTCTACTTCTTTACCTGCTGTCCATTGGTCCTGTGAGAGGATTTGCTTTTTTCTTAGGCCTTTCTACTCTTTTGGATGTCGCCACTTCTTGGACTTTCACCAGACCGCTTGTGATCATTATGGGTCGAAGTGCAACCTTGACGAAGTTCGGGTGGCTGGGAATTTCGCGTGGCTTGGCGATGAAGTCAGCGTCGCTGTAGTGGTCACAGATTGCTTAGGAGTTTTGTGTTGTGAGTAGCGCAGAAATTACACAAAGTTCAGACTTGTCTTTGGATGCCCAATCTGTTCGCGGCGAGTCAGTTTGGACCCGTTTGTATAATGGCCGGACTTCACTCAGCTTTGTTGGGAAGCGACGACGCTGGTACACAATTTCAGCCACGGTTATTCTGATAGGCATAATTGCTTTGGGTGTGCGTGGTCTAAACTTTGGTATTGAGTTCATCGGCGGAACGTCATGGGACGTAACTAATACGTCGTTGACTGTAAGCCAAGCTCGAAGCGTTATGACTGACCTTGGAATCAAGCAACCGACCATTGTTTCTTTGGGTTCGGGTAAATCTACGACTATCGAGGTTCAAGCCGATTTATCGGCTTTAAACTCGAATGCCAAGGCACAGACCATAAACAATGTTACCAATGCACTAGCTGCTAAAGCTCATACGCAGGCCGAAAAGGTGTCTCTAAATGATGTGGGACCAACTTGGGGGGGCGAAGTTACCACCAAGGCTCTTGAGGCTTTAGTCGGATTTTTTGTTGCGATATCGCTTTATATTACGGTTCGCTTTGAACTCAAGATGGCTATTGCTGCGTTGGTAGCGGTTGCGCACGATCTTTTGGTGACAGTTGGAATTTACGCTTTGGTTGGATTTGAAGTGACTCCAGCAACGGTCATTGCGGTCCTTACCATTCTCGGGTATTCACTATATGACACCATTGTAGTATTTGACCGGGTCCAAGAGAACGTTAAGGCGCTCGTTAATCCGGGCCGACTCAGTTATGCAGATGCCGTTGACTTGTCCATGAACCAGGTTTTGATGCGTTCACTAAATACATCGATTGTTGCGATTATTCCGATCCTTTCGGTGCTTTTGATCGGCGCTGAACTGCTTGGTGCCACTACATTACAACAGTTCGGACTTGCTTTATTTATCGGATTGACGACGGGTGCTTATTCGTCATTATTTATTGCATCCCCTTTGCTGGCAACGATTAAGGGCCGTGAGCCTCGATATAAGGCTTTGGCACAACGACTGACTCAGAAAGAAGCTTCGAAGGAGGCAAAGCTCAAAGTTGCTAAAGGCACGACATTAAAGACGGCTCCTAATGGGCAAGCCGTGACCATTTCCGAGCCAAATGAAGTAGGCGACGCATCTTCAGATGAATCTATGGTGACCACGTCATCAACAGGTGCAAAGCCTAAGCTTGTAGATCCGAGTTACCGAAGTAGCAATACAAGAGCGAAGCGCCAACGGCGGCGCTAACGTTAATATAAGCATTTTCCCTTTAAGTAGCTACTAACTGAAAGTGTGTGCCTAAAGATGCACACAGTGTATTTTTAATAATATGGTTCCTGGTATTCTTGCGGGTTTTGAGACCACGTTGCTTGAAAACCTGCAGAGATCATATAATGTGCGGCACAACGATGCATCATCGAGTCGAATGATTGACGATGCATTCAATGCAGCTGTCAGAGCACATGACGGTCAATTTCGAAGATCTGGTGAACCATACGTTACCCATCCGATAGCGGTTTCTCAAATTGTTGCCGATTTGGGCGTTGACGCAACAACCATCGCCGCTGCGCTTTTGCATGACACCGTCGAAGATACTGCGTTTGAACTTGGTGATATATCTCAGCGGTTTAGTCCAGACGTCGCAGCGATCGTAGATGGGGTTACCAAGTTAGATCGGCTCAGCTTTGATTCAAAGGAAGCTCAGCAGGCGGCTACGGTTCGCAAGATGCTTATTGCGATGGCGAAAGATCCTCGCGTACTTATCATTAAACTAGCGGATCGATTGCACAATATGCGAACTTTGGCTGTCTTGCCTGAGTGGAAGCAACGTAGGATCGCCCAAGAGACGATGGATATTTATGCACCGCTTGCACACCGCCTTGGAATCCAAGAAATTAGATGGCAACTAGAAGATTTAGCGTTTGCGGTTCTCCATCCCAGGAGGTATGCGGAGATCGAACAGATGGTTCAAATGCGATCTCCCGAACGAGACCAGTCGCTAAGTGTACTGCTAAAAGTCGCAAAGACTCGATTGGCCGAGGTCGGAGTTACGGCTGAGGTTAAAGGTCGACCGAAGCATTTGTGGTCGATTTATGAGAAAATGATGGTTAAGACCAAAGAGTTCGACGATATTTACGACATGATTGGAATTCGTATCATTTGTGATACGGAGAAAGATTGTTGGGCAGCTCTCGGGGTGGTACATTCGCTTTGGAGTCCGGTACCTGGACGATTTAAAGATTACATTAATACGCCGAAGTTCAATCTCTATCAGTCCTTGCACACAACGGTCCTATCGCAAGGGGGTAATTTTCTTGAAGTACAAATTCGCACGTTTGAGATGCACCAACGGGCGGAATATGGAATAGCAGCCCACTGGGGCTATAAAGAGGGATCTAGTCAAGCCGAGATGGCCTGGCTGGGACGGATTTTAGACCTTCAGCATGAAACTCCTGATCCGGTAGAGTTTCTTGAGAATCTAAAGATGGATCTTGAATTAGATGAGGTGTACGTATTTACTCCCAAGGGCAAGGTGGTATCATTACCCGCCAAAGCAACTCCGATAGATTTCGCGTATTCAATCCACACTGAGGTGGGTCATCGTTGTATTGGGGCGAAAGTAAATGGTCGACTCGTCCCACTTGATTCGACCTTGAAATCTGGGGATACCGTAGAGATCTTTACCTCAAAGGTGCAAACTGCAGCTCCAAGTAGGGATTGGTTGTCAATCGTTGCTACGCCACGTGCAAGAAGCAAAATCCGACAGTGGTTTTCTCGTGAACGTCGTGAAGATTCGATAGAAACTGGTCGCGATGAGGTCATAAAGGCCCTTAGAAAAGATGGAATGCCGGTTCAAAAGATCCAGGGATCGGATGTTTTGTCGAAGATCTCGCACAGTTTGGGTTTCGCAGACTTAGATGCCTTGTACGCATCGGTTGGTGAGGGTCACGTATCGGTAAAGTCCATGGTATCGCGCGTAATGCGCGAATTGAACCCCGATGCAACGGATGTACAGTTTCCTACCACGGCAAATCCATCTAAGAAAAGCAGCAAAAAACACAAATCGCCGGGGGTTTACGTTGAAGGACTAGACGACGTGTTGGTTAGATTTTCTAGGTGCTGTTCGCCAGTACCTGGAGACGAAATTATCGGCTTTGTCACCCGTGGCAGGGGAGTTTCCGTGCACCGAACTGCTTGCTCCAATGCTGCTGCGCTGTCTGGTTCGTCGTCAGATCGCCTAATTGAGGTGGAATGGGATCGAGATACCTCGAATTCGGTTTTTGTCGCACAGATAGAGATTCGTGCATTAGATAGATCGCGATTGCTAGCCGACGTAGCTCGCGTATTGTCGGAGTACCATCTAAATATTCTTGCCTCGTCATCTCAAGCAGGAGTCGATCGAATTTCAAGAATGCGTTTTGAGTTTGAATTGGCGGATCCGAATCATCTTGATTCAGTTCTATCGGCACTGCGCCAGCTAGACAGCGTATACGATGCTTATCGCGTGGTCGAAGGCGGCGGCGAAAGCGGTCCAATTCCGGGTGTCTTTCCTGGAAGCTCTGCAATGCACGAGTAAAGATTAGAGCTTGAGTACTTAGGTTAACCTCTCAAAAGCTTTAATTCTGGTCAATTGTGCCCATGTATCTCTTTTTCAAGTGCGTAGCGACAATTTTCTTTTCAGTCTGTCCTGCTGATGCAGCGGCTTTAACATCTTTGGTGAACTGAACCGCATTTTGGACTGCTTGCTTGGTGACCCTCAAAGGCGTGTTATTGTTAAACGTTTTATCGATTTTTCTCTTGGTCCAAACTCCCACCGTTGCACCAAGTGTTGCGCCAACTGTGAACCAGATCGTTCTCTTTGGCACTGGTCGGTTCTCCTTATTATTTTTTAAGTTACTTGTGCTTCTTTGACTTAAATACCAAAAAAGCTTGCTTTATGCCTGCAGAAAGTGACTTTGCCTCAACAATTGGGTTTGTAACAGTGGCAAGGGCAATCCGTGAAGTCTTACCCATTAAATTGGTAGCTACTGTAGTCGAATCAATAAGAGTCTCTAGCTTGCCGAGTTCGGTTTCAGTAGCCGAGAGATTACCTTTAGCGTCTCGAATTAAAGGAATCGTTTCGTCTCGAATCGTAACAATTGCTCGCTCTAGGTGTTTAATAAGTCGTTTGGTACGCCTAGTTGTCGCGAGCGACACTATTGCAGCTATCGCTGCACAGACTGACGCCCCAAATGAGATCAATGTCAACAACAATGACTTCCCCTTCCACATATAAGCTTAGCGAGGGTTGCGTTCAAAAAGATGAACTTTGTCCACGGGTAATTCAGCACAATGTATTGAATGAACATTTGATCAGGCTTTGAAAATATGTGAATTATCGCTTGATTTCTAATTGCAGTTCGGGATAGCTTAATCCATGCGTATCAGTGAGTAGCTGTTCGGAAAACTTTATAAAGATTGAATTCGCAAATGGTTTATTGATATGATTCACACGGAGGCGATTGGAATTTCAAGTATCGCGCTGATTTACGGAGGTTTTTTTGAGAGGCGAAATTAAGGGTACTACGATGCCTGTTTTAGAGATGTGGCTAGAACCCGGAGAGTCGGTAATCTCAACTCACGGTGAGTTGTCGTGGATGACACCCAACATGCGAATGAATACAACTACTGGAGGCAGTGGGGGTGGCGGCGGAGTAAAAGGCGGTCTTTTGTCTGGCTTAAAGCGCGTTATGGGAGGAGGAAGCCTATTTGTGACGCATTATGAAGCAGTAGGTGGTCCGGGAAATGTTAGCTTCGCTGCGAAAGTACCAGGACGGATCTTTCCGGTAGAAATAAGCTCAGCGGGAGGATACCTGGTGCATCGGCACGGGTGGTTATGCGGAACCCCAGGTATTGTTCCAACTGTTGGACTACAGCAGTCGTTTAGGGCGGGACTTTATGGTAAAGACGGGTTTATCCTTCAACGTCTTGAGGGGCAAGGTACCGCGTGGGTTGAACTTTCCGGCGAAGTTATAAACTACGAGTTAGCGGCCGGACAGAGTCTGTTGGTCCATCCAGGACACGTAGGGATGTTTCAAGATTCGGTCAGTTTTCAAGTAACGCAAGTCCAGGGTTTGTCGAATGTATTTTTTGGCGGCGATGGCTACCATTTAGTTGCTCTATCTGGGCCCGGACAAATTTGGTTGCAGTCAATGCCGTTACCGTTACTGGCGCATGCGATTAGTCCGTATCTAGGCGAGGGCAGCTCGCAAGTCGCTCCGGCAGTCTCTGGAGGCATAGCGGGCGCTGTTCTTGGCGATATGTTTGGACGTAATGTTTAGTCAACTATTTTTTTGTTTGACCGTCATCGGTGGTTCTATCTAGAAGGTAGCGAATTGGAATACGTGCGTAGCGACGAGGTACCAGGCCAAAGTTTGATGGTTATCGGCTATACAACTTATTTTTAGCGTTCATTTGTTTTGCCGATACGGGGCTGTTTAGGCTAAAAGAGTTACGATGGATCGTACCGAAATGAGGATCTCTTATTCAATACGATCCATCTTAGTTCAGGCGTAAAGTGGTTTACCCTGAGCTAGCGTTGAAAGTGCGGATGACCCAGACTGCGCAGATGATGTCGAGCTGGGACTACCAGCAGGTTCAATCCCGTGGTCGCCATCGCCATCGGGCTTTGAGGTGGATCCGTTACTTTGAGTCTGCGTTTGTTGCAGTGCCTGACTTTGGCTTGCTACCGGGGATATGCTCATGCAACGTTCTCCTGTCGTTATATGTTGAAGTCGACTATTGATCGACAACTTGAGATCGACTTTGATGTAAATAACTTGAATTTAGAGCTTCAGGAACCTCTTAGAATGTCTCAGATCGCAGACATTTCATCTTTCACTATGCAATACACGGTTATCTCCAGAGGTTTCGGCTTGGCCCGTTTCTATTAGGTGTCGGGCAAAGGTAATTGCGACGTCGGCAATCATCTCACTGGTCCTGGTAACGATGTGCCAGTGTTTTACTATTGGCAGTGGCGCGATGTTTAGCTGCACCAAGGATCCATTTTCAAGTTGACGTATGACACTGTCTGAAGATAACAATGCAACTCCAACATCTAGTGCTGTGGCTTCGCGGACAGCTACGTTCGAGCCCAATGTAAGTAGCTTGGGAGAAATCGCAAGCTGCTCTAACAGTTCGTCAACGCTAACTCGAGTTCTCGACCCGTCCTCTCGTACGAGCCAAGTTTTTCGCGCAAGGGTCGCATAATCTATGCTTCCTTGTCGGTTTTGGGTCGCAAGATCAGAATCAGCGGCAGTTACAAGAACCAGGTCGTGACGCCTTGAGGCTAGGCTTATAAAGCCTCGTCCAGCTGGAGGTCTTCCAGCGATGGCCAAATCCACATGGTGTTGTTCTAGGAGTTCGAATACTCGGGCTCGGGCTCCCACTTCTAATTTCACTTCTAGATCCGGGTTTATATTTAAAAACGAACGCAGCCATTTAGGTAAAAGCGATTCTCCAGCGGTGGTAACGGCTGCTATCCGAAGTAGTGCGCGTCGAGGGTCTGATTCAGCCATTGTAGCTGCGCGGGTTTCCTCTAGCAGACCCAAAAGTAGCTGGCTGTATCGATATAGTATCTGACCGGACGAAGTTACTCTAATTCCGCGGCCGTCGCGTGCGACAAGTTCGACACCGAGTTCTTGTTTTAACCCGATCAATACTGAAGAAACCGCCGCTTGAGACACAAATAATTTATTTGCAGCACCGGTAATAGATCCTGCTTCCACCACAGCGATGAAGGTGCGGAGCTGGCTAAAAGTCATACCATAACATTTTAGTTGAGTAATCAGTAAAACAACCAAGAATAATCAAATGAATTAGGTGCTCCTCCAAAACTTTACTTTTCAAATTTTTTATTCATAACTGGGCTAACGAGGTCGCAATAGTTTGGGGTGAATTTCAAACAATTGTCAGTTGGTTGGTGTTTTGCATAAATACTACATCAGGTAGTTCGTCTCAAGAAAATAATGACTGGCTGTTTGACCTAGTAAGCTTGTTCACAAATGGAAGCAAATCAGCTAAGAGAAGAGTTTACGAATTTTTTTGTCAAAAAGGGTCACGTTCTGGTACCTTCGGCATCTTTGATTCCTCACGACCCTACTGTCCTATTTACTGTGGCCGGAATGGTCCCATTTAAACCGTACTTTTTGGGCGAGGAAATACCTCCGTATTCTCGTGCAACTTCGGTTCAAAAGTGCATGCGCGCCGGTGGCAAACACAACGATTTGGATCAAATTGGGCGCACTTTGCGACACTTGACGTTTTTTGAAATGTTGGGAAATTTTAGCTTTGGTGACTACTTTAAAAACGATGCTATTCCATACGCATGGGAGCTGGTAACAAAAGTATTTCGCCTTGATCCAGCCAAACTTTGGATTACGGTACATATATCCGATGATGAGGCAGAGACGATCTGGCATGAAAAAGTCGGAGTTCCACGCGATCGAATTCAGCGACTAGACGCCGATAATTGGTGGCAAATGGCAGATACTGGTCCGTGTGGTCCGTGCTCGGAGATCTATTACGACAAGGGTGCGGAATTTGGAGCGGAAGGTGGTCCAGCGTTTGGATCGGATGAGAGATACTTAGAAATTTGGAACCTCGTGTTTATGCAGTACGATCGCGGTGAAGATGGCCAATTAAAGAATCTTCCCAAACCTTGCATAGATACCGGCGCTGGACTTGAACGCATTCTTCCGCTTTTGCAAGGCAAGGATTCTGTGTATGAAACCGACCTGGTTTGGCCGGTCGTTCAAGCTGCAATAGATGTCACAGGAGCGCGCTATGGATCACAACAAGAAGTAGACGTGTCGCTCAGAATTATGGCCGATCATGCTCGCTCAATGGTGTTTTTGGTGAGCGATGGGGTTTTGCCTTCCAATGAGGGACGTGGATATGTTTTACGCAGAATTATACGTCGTGCTGCATTACGTGCATGGCGACTACGACCAGATGCAAAGTTAGATAGTCTTTTGGAGTCTGTCTTTGCGACTATGGGGTCGGCCTATCCAGAAATCATACGTGCACAGGATTTTATAAAGACGGTGATTGCGCGTGAAGAGGAGCGATTTGCGAGAACCCTTAGTCAGGGCGCTAAGACGCTTGACGACGAAATGGAAAACTCAAAGACAATATCTGGAACGATCGCGTTTCGACTTCATGACACTTATGGTTTCCCAATCGAACTTACTCAAGAGATTGCCACTGAACGTGGAATCGAAGTGGATGTGAGTGGATTTGAGTTTGAAATGGCTTCCCAGAAAGAACGAGCGCGCGCGGACTTTAGGGATAAAGGTGCAGAGCTTGCTTTGATCGAACAGTATCGAGACCTAGTGGAGCTATTTGGGGTAACGAGATTTAGTGGTTACACTACAACCAGCGATGTGGGCAGGGTTTTGGCTGTGTTTGAGTCGCCGACCAACGGATCACTGGTAGAAGTATTTACTGATCAAAGTTGCTTTTATGCTGAGCAAGGTGGACAGGTCGGAGATACGGGGGTCATGATAAGCGAGACTTGCCATGCAACGGTCGTAGGCACCGATTTTGCTATCGGCGGTTTAATTCGACACCGAGTAAAAATCAAAGACGGCGAGCTAAAAGTCGGACAGGTTGTCCAATTGGAAGTGGATCAAAAACGCCGGGCTGCGATAAGACGGAACCACACCGCAACCCATCTGGTGCATTGGGCTTTACGTGAAGTGCTAGGAGATCATGTAAAGCAGCAAGGTTCACTTGTAGCGCCCGATCGACTAAGGTTTGATTTTTTTCATTGGTCCGGCGTAAATGATGACGAAATACAACGCGTCGAAGATCTTGTAAATGAGGCAATTTTAGAGAATCAAAGGGTAACGACTGAGGAGACTTCTAAAGCTGCAGCCTTAGAAATGGGCGCTATGGCGTTTTTTGGGGACAAATATGGTGAGAGCGTTAGAGTCGTTCGAGCTGGACGTGAATCTCTTGAGTTTTGTGGTGGAACCCATGTGGAAGAGCTTGGATCGATCGGTAGTTTTGTGGTTGTCTCTGAAAGTTCAATCGGGGCCAATACGAGACGAATCGAAGCGCTTACCGGAGAAGGCGCGCTTGGTTATTTCAAGAGCAAGCAAACGACAATGTCACTGATAGCTAAAGAACTTGGAGTGAGTGAATCAGAAGTTTTATCCAAGATTCAAAACATGAAGGATCATGAAAAAGATCTAACGCACAGATTGAAATCTCTAGAAACCGAACGACTGTCCTCACTCGCTCGCGACCTTGTCGTAAAGTCTATGAATGATACGGTCGTAGAGCGGGTGGATGGATTAAACGGCTCGACACTCAAGGAATTAGCATCGATGGTAAGAGACATGGGAGTATCGCTGGTCGTGCTTTTTTGCCAAGCAGAAAGCGAGAAGGCCTCCCTTGTTGCACTTAGGTCTAAAGATAATCCAGCCAATGTGTCGGAGTTGATCGCTCCAGCAGCTCGTTTGCTGGGCGGGGGAGTAGGCAAGGCTCCCGATTACGCTCAAAGCGGCGGAAAAAATGTAGCTGAAATCGACAACGCCCTAGCTTTGGTGCGAGCATCGCTTAGTGGATCCTAGGGCTTTAAAATCGAGATAAATATTTGATGAGAAATCGTTGTTGAGATAACCTTAGAAAAACGCTGGTATATGGATAAATTTCGATGCGAATTGTAGGTATTGACCTCGGGAAAAAACGTGTCGGTCTTGCCTATGGCAATGATGCACTTGGGGTCGTTATTCCTTTGGAACCTTACCTGGTTGATCAGAATCTTTTGGATGAGATAGATCGCTTATTGGAGATGGTGGCTGAGCACGAACCCAAGTTGCTGGTCATTGGAGATCCACTCACATTAGAGGGCGAAAAAGGAATCGCGCATGTATGGGTTCACGAGATTGGAGACGCAATTGCCGCCAAGTTCGGCGGTGATCTTTGCTACATAGACGAACGCCTTACAACCGCCAAAGCCACCAACTTATTGCGCGAGGCGGGGCTGTCGACTAGGAAGATGCGCTCTCGGGTTGACTCTGTGGCAGCGGCTGTGATACTTCAGCATTACGTTGATTCACGAACAACAAGCCGCTGAACTTGTAATTGAGGCGCTATGAGAATTTTGTTGGAATTAAATTATTTATCTGTCGAACTTGACCTTAGCTTCTCGGGCATTTAGGAGCCATTCAAATTGGAAGAATTAGCCAAAAGTACCAACATCTCAAAAAGACGAATCAGCAAGATATTTGTATATGTTTTTGGAGTACTTGTTTTTTTAGGTGTCGTCGGGTTAACTGGTGGATATTTGACGTATGCGAACGAGACGTCTGGCTCGGCGGGCGGACATACCTTGACTATCGAGGTGTACAAGGGCGACAGTTTTTCGGGTTTGGGCACGAGATTGCAGAAGCTAAAAGTGATCAAGTCGGTACTTTTTTTTGACATTTATATTCGTTTGCACCAGAAGTTTGTCTTATTACCAGGTCTATACACGATGAACGTAAACGATGGAGATCAACGTGTCGTTGACGTCTTAAAAGCAGGTCCGAACGAGTTTCGTCTTACGGTAATACCTGGCATGACTTTGAATCAAATCGCAACCCAGGTGGGACACATACCAGGTCATACGAGCGCCGGGTTTTTAAAGGCCTGCAGTACGCAAACATTTATTTCACCATTCCTAGTATCGGGTTCTCATAATCTTGAGGGCCTTTTGTCACCCGATACTTATTTTGTATTACCCGATGAATCCAATCACCAGGTGATTCAGGAGATGATTAATCAGACGGCTACCGTTGCTACAAGAGCGGGACTCAAGCTAAATGGGTCGACAAATTCGTTAACTCCGTATCAAGAGCTAATTGTAGCTTCGCTGGTCCAGCGAGAAGCGTTGATACCGAGTGATTATGCGAAGGTTGCTCGAGTAATCTACAATCGGTTGGCAATCCCCATGAATCTACAGTTTGATTCGACAGTTTTGTACGGACTCGGATTGACGGGTGGTTCACCAACATTGCAGGACCTGGCACACATGACCCCTTATAATACATATTTGGTTTCAGGTTTGCCCCCGACGCCGATATCGGCGCCAAGTTATGCGGCAATCCTGGCTGCAGTAAATCCAGCACCCGGACCCTGGATATATTTTGTTACAACGTCGGCAAACGGATCTGAGACGTTTTCGGTAACCTACCAACAACAGCTTGCCAATGAGGCGATAGCAGCGCAGAAAGGACTCGAATGACAAGCGTGGAAGAAGGAGCTCTTCATCAATCTTGGGCATGGCCAACTGGGGCAACCAAGGTTCTAGCCGTGATTGGAGACCCAGTTGAACACTCACTATCACCGATTCTTCATAATGCAGCAATCAAAAATCTCGGGCTAGATATTGTCTATATTGCCCTTAGAGTTCCTAAAGAGGAAATCGGTCTCGCTATTGCAGCAATACGCACCTTTGGTCTAAAGGGCTGCTCGGTTACTATGCCACACAAAGAGCGTGTGATTGCGTATCTTGATGGAATAACCGAGCGTGCGCAAATCCTACAAAGTGTCAACGTGGTATATCGAGATTCAATGGGAAAGTTGATCGGGGATTCCAACGACGGAGGTGCCTTGCTTAACTCGCTAAAGCTAGATCATGGGGTAAGCGTTCGAGACAAAGCTGTTGTTGTACTAGGAAGTGGCGGAGCTGGTCGTGCTATTACCCTTGCGTTAGCACAGGGAGGTGCGGCCTCCGTGCATATTGTTTCAAGAAACCTAGAGACCGCAGCTCGTGCGGCTGACCTTGCGGGCGACATTGGATTTGTTGGCGACTATTCGGATGTAGAATCCGCAGATATTGTGATAAACGCAACACCAGTCGGGATGGCGAATACGTCGCTTGCTGGTTTGAGCCCAATTCCACCTGAGCGCATGCATGAGGGTCAGTTCATATACGATATCGTGTATCACCCAAATGTCACTCCGCTGATGGAAATGGCCAGTGCGAAGGGTGTTGCCAACGCTGGTGGTCTGGGAATGTTAGTGCATTTGGCTGCCGTCGCATTTACGATGTGGACTGGACATGAGGCTCCAATTGATGAAATGCGATCCGCTGCGAAGGCTGAAGCGCTAAGACGACTCTAGGCAAATTTTGTTGCCTTCGAATTAAGTGTTGAAGTTTTGTTCAATAACTGACGAAACTCATCATTGATGACGTTATCGAGCCAACCTTCTACAGAGTTAGATTTGCATACCCAAAGACGCGCACTCGCGAGAGTAGGTGGCGTGCAAGGACTCTCACCGCTGGCTCGATTCTTACTGCAAGATGGCGTGGTCTCTGAGGAGAATTTGAGACGAGCCTCTGAAGAGCAGCGGCGAACTAACATTCCTTTGTCTCGAATACTTATAGAACATCGCCTTGTTGACGAGGCAGTACTAGGTAAGCTTCTTGCGGCCAGGCTCGGGCTAGAGTATATCGACCTCTCAAGGTTATCTATTGATGCGTCTGCGTCGTCACTAATTTCTCGACCGCTTGCGGTAAAGCACGAAATGATTCCGATTGGATTTCGCGAAATGCGCGTGGTCGTGGCTTCGGCAGATCCGAACAACGTTCAAGGGATTGATGATTTACGAGCCTTTTTCAGGCGTGAAATTGTTCTGGTTGTGGCAGCTCGCTCAGCGGTGTTAGCTACAATCAATCGACTTGTAGGCAGTGCTTCTGACGGCGTTGAGGCAAGCGCAGCCGCTGCAGCGGAAGTTGCCGAGACTGCGCAGGACAAAACTACGGCCAACCTGCGAGAGATAGCTGAAGAGGGTCCAATCGTAAAGCTGGTAAATGCAACGATAGCTCAAGCGGTAAATGAACGAGCGAGTGATATTCACGTAGAACCACAAGCAGATGGCATTCGATTAAGGCACCGCATCGACGGTGTCTTGCATGAAGTATCTCGGTTGCCGAAAAATCTACAGGCTGGAATTATCTCGCGAATCAAAATTATGGCCGATTTAAATATCGCGGAACGACGAGTTCCGCAAGACGGTCGCGTATCAGGTGTGATAGGTGGTCGTCAGATCGATTTACGTGTCGCCACCTTGCCGACGAATTATGGCGAAAAAGTGGTCCTTAGAGTCCTTGAGAACGCTACAGCTATGCGGGGATTAGATGAATTGGGATTTCTTCCTGAATCGCTCGAAATTTACAGGAAATCCTTTCGAAAGCCATATGGCACGATTTTGGTTACCGGTCCAACCGGATCCGGAAAATCCACGACACTTTATGCAACGTTGAATATCTTGAACTCTGGCGAAAAGAATTTGATAACGGTTGAAGATCCGGTAGAGTATCGAATTCCAGGAATAAATCAGGTTCAAGTAAATGTGAAGGCCGGGCTCACTTTTGCGTCAGCGCTTAAGTCGATCTTGCGCTCGGATCCAGACATTGTCATGGTTGGTGAAATTCGTGACCAAGAGACTGCTACCATTGCGATCGAACTTGCTCTTACTGGCCACCTTGTGCTGTCAACACTTCACACCAATGATGCTGCGTCGACTCCAGCAAGGTTGATCGAAATGGGGGTAGAACCCTATCTGGTTTCGAGCGCCTTGGATTGTATCGTTGCGCAGCGTCTTGCCCGACGTTTGTGTGATAACTGCAAGATTGCCTATGAGCCATCACTTGCGGAACTAAAAAATGTCTCGTGGGACGCGTTCTCAGACGATGCTCCAAAAGTGATTCATCGTCCTGGCGGATGTGGAATTTGTGCGAATACCGGTTATCAAGGCAGATTTGCTATCCATGAAGTTATGCCAATCACTGATGTAATGGAGAGAATGATCGCAGCAAATGCCAACAGTCATGAGATTAGAGCCCAAGCTGCCAAAGAAGGCATGGTTCCGATGAAGTTTGCAGGTTTGCGCCAAGTGTTAAAAGGAAAAACTTCTCTTGAAGAGATTTTGAGAATTGTGGCTTAGGACGGGTTGATGGGTATTAATTTAGAGAAGTTTGTCTCTGTGTTGGCTGGGTCAGGTTATATTGACAGCGCTATAGCAGCGCAAGTTATCGAAGGATTAACAGATCCGGTTTCAATTGTGCAGGCACTTTCTTCGCGGGTTTCGCTCGATGAGGATGTGCTCTATAAGATGTTGGCTACTTCTCAAGGTCTTAGGTTCGCCGACACGAGACTTATTCTTGACTCTCCTTTGCTCGAGAAACTATCGTCGGAAGAACTTTTTAGGCGTTTTTTTGTAATTCCTTTTGGGGTTCGCGAAGGTCGACTTTTAGTTGCTATGACCAACCCCTTTCTAGAAGAAGTATTGTCGACTTTAGCTAGCGTGCTAGGTTACGGCGTGGACGCAATACAAGTGAGTCCTGCGACCATGATGTCGGTGTCAACTGCAATTTTTGGGTCAACGCTTGCTGGTGAATTTGATGCATCGTTAGGCTCAGGTGCACAGTCCCAATCCGTCCCCGAACAGCAACAACGTTTAATCTCGATGGTTCAACTTGGCGACGATATGCCAACTGTTGGGGACTTGTTGCGAATTGTAAATGCGAGAAAAGCATCGGATTTGCACTTGACTGTGGGTTCCAAACCAACTATTCGCGTGGACGGGAAATTGATCAGAATTGAAGAAGCGCCGACCTTAGATAGTCAAAACGTCAGAGAGCTGGTTTATTCTATTTTGACTGATAACCAGCGGGACCGCTTCGAAGCGGATCGTGAACTTGACGCGTCATATGGTGTGGCTGGGATTGGTCGTTTTCGAGTAAACGTCTTTTTTCAACGGGGAAGCATCGGTTCCGTGATGAGAGCGATTCCGGCGAATCTGGCTTCTCTGGCTGATCTTGGATTGCCACCAGTTGTCAGCACGTTTGCAGAGATTCCACGAGGACTGATTCTAGTCACCGGTCCAACTGGTTCAGGAAAATCGACCACCCTCGCATCACTGATTGACAGGATAAATTCGACCCGAGATTGTCATATTGTCACCGTTGAAGATCCGATTGAATTTTTACACCATCACAAGACGGCGTTGATAAATCAACGAGAAGTTGGCGAAGATACGCACGGATTCGCCGAGGCATTGCGTCATGTGCTACGTCAGGATCCAGATGTCATATTAGTTGGAGAGCTTCGAGATCATGAAACGATCTCTATGGCGCTAACTGCAGCCGAGACTGGTCACGCGGTATATGCGAGCCTTCATACCCAGGATGCACCGCAGTCCATTGACAGAATTATTGACGTGTTCCCAGCTCACCAACAGGCGCAGATTAGAGCCCAGTTGGCTTCAAGCTTAAGAGGGGTAGTGACCCAACAGTTGCTTCCTCTGGCCTCGGGCAAAGGAAGATGCGCGGCCGTTGAAGTACTTGTTGCAACTCCGGCAGTTAGAAACCTAATTCGAGAGGCAAAGATTCACCAGATTTACTCCTCGATGCAAGCTGGAGCTGCTTTTGGGATGCAAACCATGGAAGCGTCATTAGCGCAATTAGTAAGGGCGAGAATGATAACAACTGATGACGCCATTAAATCATCTTCAAATCCTGACGAACTAAAGAGGTTGATAAATAGTGGAACTGTGGGCCACGTTAGGCGTGGGGCATGACCTTCGTGTCGATGTGGTCAATGAATTGTGAACACGCTGGTTGGACATTTTAGAATTGAGGCTTTCATAAATTATGAAGACGTTTGAATATCAAGCACGTGACCGAAAGACCGGTCGCGCAGTTACTGGGGTACTAGAAGCTGAAACGGAAGCAAATGTGAGCGCGAGATTGCGAGATATGGGATATCTTCCGATCGCAGTTAAGGCTAAAGCTGGTGATGGTTTTAAAACCGAAATTCGAATTCCTGGCATTACAGATCGCGTTAACATGGATACACTTTCTACGTTTTCGAGACAGTTTGCCACAATGATAACCG